>JBBSUS010000241.1:0-4916 GCA_038234195.1 Hyphomicrobiales bacterium
ACGCGCTGCAGAAATGGACTATCGCAGCTCCTGGTCGGGAGGCCGCTCGGATCAAGCCCGCAGGTGGAACTCCTGCGAGTGTTCGACCAGATGCAGTTGCAGGCTCTCGGCGGGTGACGGGCGTGCGAGATGGAAGCCCTGCGCCAGTTCGACACCGGATCGTGTCAGGAAGCGCAGCTGCTTTTCCGTCTCGACGCCCTCGACCACGACCTGCGGGCCGCGATTGGCGACGAGTTGCAGGATGTCCGTCAGCATCGCAGCGCCACGCTTCGTCTCGATGTCGTGCAGGAAGGAGCGGTCGATCTTGACCACGTCGAAGTCGATCGCCCTGAGGCAGGACAAACCGGCAAAGCCGGTGCCGAAATCGTCGAGCCAGATCTTCACGCCCAGCTGCCTCAGCTCGCCGATGCAGCGCAGGACGACGGGGTGGGTCTCGATCTCGCGGCCCTCGGTGATCTCGAAGGCGAGCCGCGTCGGCGAGACGCCCGCATCGGCCGCGATCCCGGCGACACCCATGGCGAAGCCCGGCGCGCGCAACTGCAGTGGCGAGACGTTGACGCTGACCAGCGGCACCAGGTCGCGGGCGAGAATATCGTGGCAGGCGGTGCGGATCGCCCAGGATCCGAGCGCGAGGATCGCGCCGGTGCGCTCGGCGATGGGAATGAATTTCAACGGCGAGACCGGCGTGCCGTCGGGCATGACGAGACGCATCAAGGTCTCGGCGGCGGCGATCCTGCGCGTGCCCGGCTCGAAGATCGGCTGATAGACCAGCGAGACGAGACCGTCCTCGATCGCCGTCGGCAGCGCCAGCGCCACCTCCTCGCTCTCGTCGCGCACGCCGTCTGCGCTCGGATCGAAGACCCAGATGCGGTTGCGGCCATTGGCCTTGGCCCGGTAGAGCGCGCGGTCGGCGGCGGACACGAGGCGCTCGACCCGCTCGGCGCCCAGATGCTTGGCGCTGGCAACGCCGATCGAAACGGTGACGACCCGCTCGCTGTCGGCGCGGTGTTCATGGGGAAAACGCAGGCTCTCGACGGACCGGCGCAGCGCTTCGGCCAGCGCCGCCATCTCCGCTTCCAGCGATATCCGGGTCAGGGCGATGAACTCTTCGCCGCCATAGCGGCCGACGATACCGCCGCGCGTCGCGACGAAGTCCGACAGCGCCGTCGCCACCTGGGTCAGGCAGCGATCGCCTTCCTGATGGCCGTAATGATCGTTGAACGGCTTGAAGAAGTCGATGTCGATGAGCAATGCCGTGAAATTGCGGCCCTCCCGATGCCAGCCGTTCCAGAGGTCGCGCAGTTCCTCGTCGATGGCACGGCGGTTTTTCAGCCCGGTGAGCGAATCGGTGTGAGACAGGCGGAGCAGCGCCTCGCCGCGCTCGGTCACCTTTTCCTGTCGAAGCTGAGCCTTCAATCCGTTGAGAAAGACGTTGTAGCGCTCCCGGTTGAGCTTGAAGTTGACGAACAGCGTCGCCGCAAAGCAGGCGACGTAGAAGGTCGAGAAGATCAGAACATAAGCGGAATCGACCCCCGGCGCGTCAACCGTCGCACCGACGCCGACCGCCAGGATCACGGACGAGGATATCGCCGACAGGGCGAAACGGAAATTGAAGATGAGGTTGGACACCATCATGAAGATGGTTCCGAAGATCATGTAGAGCGACAGCGCCGCATGATGGCTGCTCTGCCCGGCGGCCACGAGCCAGGCGACGTAGCAGCCGACGATGACGACGTTGGCCAGTCTGTCGATGGTCCGCGCCGTCGTGTCGAGATGGAACATCGCTTCGGTGATCAGGAACGCCGAGAGACCGCAACAGACGCGCACCGCCCCCGACGCCAGCGCCACGTCCGGCACGACGAGGTAATCCATCCCCACGAACGCCACATAGACGACGATCGAAGCCCACATGGTGTAGCGCGCGTCGCGGCGTCGATCGAACTCCTGCTTTTCGTCGTAAAGGGTGCGAAGATTCGCCGACCGCGTGATCCACCAGCTCTTGACCAGTTCCGCGTCGATCGAATCGCTCGTAATGCGCATTATCGGTCTATCCAATCGGCCAGCAGTCGCCGCACAAGCTAGAATTGAGGACAGCGGCAGGCCCGACACGAGCGCCAAGCCTTCCCGATGCTATCCAAGGCTGTTCGAACAATTCGTTAAAATGGCACCCTCCTCCCCACAAACGGTGGGTCGGCGCGCCAAAAAACGAAGCGCCAGTCCGCGATGCGGCGCAGGCAGCTGCTCCTGGGAAGCGAAAGAGCCCCGTCGGCAGGACCGAGCCCGCTGGGCCAGCCTCGATTCATCGCAACACGGCTTCGTTAACGAAAATCCGCATATCCTCACCAATCGCGCGCTGGTTGCGATTTTCCTGGATGGACTCGGCGCCTCCCAGCGGTAAAGATACGGTTAACGTCTTCCTGACGTGTGGGCCGAGAAGACGTAACGCGGGGATATGGAATGAGCGCAGTCAAGACCGTTTTCGATGGCGAAAGTCTCATCACACCAGAAATGATCGCAGCCGAAGACCTTTCGCAACTGACACGCGTCGACGACGACGCGTTGAAATCGGCGCAGGTGCCGCTCGCCCTTTTGTTGAGCATCGTCAAGCAGAGATTGGAGAGCGGTCAAGCGCCCGCCGCGGCCATCGATCACCTGTTCAAGGAACTCCACACCATGCGCCGTGACCTGCCGCCCCCGGTGTGGTCGGCTCTCGTCCCGATGGCCCAAAACCACCCGGTGGCCGCGCTGGTCCACCAGGATCCTTTCACCCGGCGCTCTTTCGAGAAGCCGCGCGGCTATTCCGGCGATGCCGGCCTTCTCGACTTCATCTATCGGCACGACAGCGCAGCACAGGAATTGTCGGACGCCACCGATCTCGGCAAGGCCATCCATGCCTATACCAGCAATGCCCCGGCAGCGACCGCCGTGCGCGAGCGCCGCGACCTGCTGGCCCGCCACGTCGACGAGATGGCGGCCTTGCGGGGTGGCGATCTGGAAATCCTGACCATCGCCGCGGGCCATTTGCGCGAGGCGGAACTGTCGCTCGCGATGGCGAACAACCACATCACGCGGTGGGTGGCCCTCGACCAGGATCCGATGAGCATCGGCGCGATCATCCGCGACAAGACCGGGACATGCATCGATGCGATGCACGGATCGGTGAAAGGCCTCCTGACCAACGCCTATGAGCTGGGAGCCTTCGATTTTGCCTATGCCGCCGGCCTTTACGACTATCTGCCCTTCGATGTCGCGGTGAAGCTGACGAAGAAATGCCTCGAAGCGCTCAAGCCGGGCGGCGTCTATCTCTTCGCCAATTTCCATGACGACATCGCGGATGACGGCTTCATGGAAACCTTCATGAACTGGTCGCTGATCCTACGGTCACAGGCAGACTGCCAGGCCATCGTCGACGCCAGCATCGACCGCAACCTGTTCGACGCGCGCGTCGAAAGCGGTGAGAACGGCAATATCGTCTACGCCGTCATCACCAAGCGCTCTGACGCAGCTCGCCCGAGCTAGCTCGGACATCCCGTTCCCAATACGAAAACCCCGCGGAGGAGTGAACTCCGCGGGGTTTTTCATGCGCGTCCGGGCGTATCGAAATCCGGAAGCGGCAAGGCGTCCGGACGTTTCGATTCAGCCGACGAGCTTGGTCAGGAACACCGTTGCGCCCAGCGCGACGGAGATCATGGCGGTGACGGCGAGGGACTGAAGATAAGTGTTGCGCAGCATGGCCGTTGCCTTTCGCGGGCGAGTGGTCGATGGCCCGCATATGGATTTTTTGACGACGGGTCGAAAGGCCTGGAAACGACAGGATGCTTCGCAAGGCGAACATTTCATTCGTGCCCGGCGCAGCACCGCGAGCCCCGCGTCAGCTCCGTCGATTTCGACCGTCTCCTGTTGACCTACCGCGCCGGGCCGGGCCGACCGCAAGCGCGATGCCTATGGGCCCGGCTTCGACACCAGTCTCCCTTGCAAGGCGCTTCTGTTCAGCGCCTGCGGAGACCAGCGCCCTCAGGGCTTGGCCGAGTGGGAGAAGATGTCCTCGTCGTCCCACCCGGCGAGATCGAGCTTCGCCCGGGTCGGCAGAAAGCCGAAGGCGGCCTTGGCGAGGTCCATCCGCTCCTCCCGCTCCAGGCGCTTGTAGAGCGCCCCCATGATGTCGTGAAGGTACAGGACATCGGATGCGGCGTACTCGATCTGTGCCTGGCTCAGCGTTTCGGCGGCCCAGTCCGACGATTGCTGCTGCTTGGAAATGTCGACGCCGACGAGCTCGCGGGCCAGATCCTTCAGACCGTGGCGATCGGTGTAGGTGCGGGTCAGGCGGGACGCGATCTTGGTGCAGAAGATGCCCTGCGTCATGACGCCGAACGCATGGTAGAGCGCGGCGACGTCGAACCGGGCGTAGTGGAAGATCTTGGTCTTGGCGGTATCCTTCAGCAGCGCCTCGATGTTGGGAGCGCTCGCCTGCCCCTTGGATATCTGCACCACGTCGGCGGTGCCGTCGCCGGGCGACAGCTGCACGACGCACAGCCGGTCGCGGCGCGTGTCGAGACCCAGCGTCTCGGTGTCGATCGCCACCGGGCCGGTGTAGCGGGAGATGTCGGGCAGGTCGCCCTTGTGGACCCGGATGGTCATGGTTGGCCCTTCGATTCGGTCTTTGAACGTTGCGAATCGCCTTAGCGGATTATGACGCCCGCGCCAAAGACTTTGCCGATCGCCGCTTGCCTTTAGCGATTGCGCCGCCGCCGCATCGTTCGCCGACAAATCCGCGGCCGCCTCGACCGGGGCTTTGCGACGCTCGATCGTCCTCCGCAGCATCGCCATGGGCGTCGAAATCAGCGCGTCTCGATCCAGATAGCGTTCGCAAGCGCCGAGAAGCAGGCGAAGCCCTGGCTTGCCGCCCGTGGGTCCGG
>JBBSUS010000242.1:0-4905 GCA_038234195.1 Hyphomicrobiales bacterium
CTATGAGGTATCGGGGCTGCAGAACGCCATTCTCAACCTCGTCATGACCAATCTGCGCTCGGTCATGGGTTCGATGGATCTCGACGACCTTCTGTCCAATCGCGACACGATTTCCGAACGGATCCTGCGGGTCGTCGATCAGGCGGCCAGCACTTGGGGGATCAAGATCACCCGCATCGAGATCAAGGACATCAACCCACCGCGCAATCTCGTCGACTCCATGGCCCGGCAGATGATGGCCGAGCGCGAGAAGCGGGCGGAGATCCTCGAGGCCGAAGGGTCGCGCAATGCGGCGATCCTCAGGGCCGAAGGCGAAAAGCAGAGCCAGATTCTCCAGGCCGAGGGCAAGCGCGAGGCGGCCTATCGCGAGGCCGAAGCCCGCGAGCGCCTGGCCGAGGCAGAAGCGACAGCCACCCGTCTCGTGTCAGAGGCGATCGCCGCCGGCGACGTCCAGGCAATCAACTATTTCGTCGCCCAGAAATACACCGAGGCCCTCTCCAAGCTTGCCTCGGCGCCGAACCAGCGCGTCATCCTGATGCCGCTGGATGCTGCCTCGCTGATGGGCTCGATCGCCGGCATTGCCGAGATTGCGAAGGCCTCCTTCGGCGATTCGCAGGGACCCAGCGGCGGAACCCCTCGCGGGGGCGTCAAAGCGATGCCGTCGCGCCGAAGCGGCCCCGGCGCGCCGACCGTTCCGCGCACGTCCGACGACCGCGAGGCTGGCCCAACGCAATATGCCGGTGGCTGGCCGCCGAAAGGTGACGCGTGACCGGTCTGACCGAAGCCCTTCTCGATTATGGCTGGTGGATCGCTGGTCTGGGACTTCTCGTTCTCGAAGTGGTGCTGCCGGGCGTCTATCTGCTGTTCTTCGCCATCGCGGCGCTGATCGTCGGCACCAATGTCTTCTTCCTCGGCGACTTGGGCTGGTTCGGCTGGCAGCAGCAGGTCGTCGCCTTCGTCGTCCTGTCGGTCGTCTGCATCCTGATCGGCCGCAACTGGTATGGCGCGCGCAACGTCGCCGACGAGCCCGATCGTCTCAACAAGCGCACGGCGCGTCTTGTCGGTCGGGAAGCCGTGCTGTCGGAAGCGATCGTCAGCGGCCGTGGCCGCGTCGCGATCGACGACGGGTGGTGGAGCGTATCCGGCAGGGACCTTCCCCAAGGCCGCCGCGTGCGCATCGTCGATGCGGATGGATCGGTGCTGAAGGTCGTGCCGACGGAGGATGAAACGCCGACGGCATGACCCGAAAGCGTGGCCATTCGTCTTCGAGCGAAGAGCTCAGGCGACACCGATGCGCAACAGGTCATGCAGGTGGACGATCCCGACCGGCTGGCCATCGCGGGCCACCATCAGTGCGGTGATGTTCGACGAGTTGACGATCTCCAGCGCAGAGGCCGCCAGCGTCTCCGGCTCGACGGTCTTCGGCTTGGGGTTCATCACGCTCTCCACCGTCTGCTTCAGGAGGTCGTTGCCGAGATGCCGGCGAAGATCGCCGTCGGTGACGATGCCGCGCAGCTTGCCCTCGGCGTCGACCACCGCGGCGCAACCGAACCCCTTCGCCGACATGACGATGATCGCCTCCGACATCAGCGTGCCGACGCGGACCAGCGGCATCGAATCGCCGGTGTGCATGAAATCGCCGACATGACGCAGGCTCGCTCCCAATTGGCCACCGGGATGGAAGACCCGGAAATCGCCGGAGGTGAAGCCGCGACGTTCGAGCAGCGCGACAGCCAGGGCGTCGCCGATCGCCGCCTGCAGGGTCGTTGACGTCGTCGGGGCCAAGCCATGCGGGCAGGCTTCCTTCACTCGCGGCAGCACGAGCGCGACGTCGGCTTCGCTCGCCAGCGTCGATTCTTCGCGAGAGGTGACGGCCACCAGCGGGATTCTGAAACGCCGCGAATAGGCGACGATGCCCTGCAGTTCGGTGGTCTCCCCCGACCAGGAGAAGGCAAGGATCGCGTCGTCCTTGCCGATCATGCCCAAATCGCCGTGATTGGCCTCCGACGGGTGCACGAAGAAGGCCGGGGTGCCGGTGGAGGCGAAGGTCGCGGCGATCTTCGCGCCGATATGGCCACTCTTGCCGACACCGGTGACGATCACCCGGCCGGTGATCGTGGCGATGGTCGCGACGGCTTGCTCGAACGGCGCCGAAAGCGCGGACTTCATCCTGTCGGCCAGGACGCGCAGACCCTCCACCTCGGTTTCAAGCGTGCGAAGCGCCGATTGGGTCGCAAACCCGTGGTCCTTCGTCCGGGGCGCGGGACTGGCGGTCATGACGTGTCCTGTTCAAGCGACGAAATCGGGCGGCGCAGTCGGATTGCGCATTCGGGCGGCCGGGCGATACGCACGCGGACCCGACGGCAAGAACTTTCAAGTGGAATCCAGCCAGACAACGGCTTGGCCCTGTAGACCGGGGATTGCGACGTTCCGGCCGCGGATCGGCCGCGTCACGCAGTCGAGGCTCTAACGTAAAACGCGGTGGGGTGCCAGCAGCCGTCATTCCGGTCGACGTTTCGGACCGGATCGGCAAAGGCCAAAGCGCCCGCAGGAGATACCTTTTGTTAACTGTAAAAATTTACGTTCGTTAACGCCTGGGCGACCAGCGCACCATGTTCTCAAGGCTGCGACCCGACCGCGATGTTTGTCCCCAAACGCCCCTCCTCCAAGGCTATCGCGACGGTGCTGTTCGCCGGATCAGCGCTCGCCATCGGGCTTTCGGCGGCCGCGCCGGCATCAGCGCAGGCGCTGGACATTCCCGGCCTCAGAACCGGTGACCAGGTCGCCGATCCGAATGCGCTTCCGAGCGCCGATCCCGGCGTTTCAAGAAACACAGCTGCGGGGTCAGCCGACGCAAACGGGGGCGAGGCAAACGAGGGCGATCCGGGCGCAGCCGATGCCAGTGCCGGTGGCGGCGCCGGCTCGGACGGCACGGGATTGGACGGTTCCGACCTGCAGAACCCCAACCCAACCCAACCGCTGACCCCGCTCGGCGCGAAGCCCGACGCACAGGCGCCCGGCACACGCACGCAAACCCCGCCGAACGGGCCTGCAGCGAACGCCGAGCAGGACGACGCCGGCCCCGCGCCGATGCAGGTTTCGCCACCCAAGGCGAAATTCGACCTTTTCGACGGCCCCCAGAACACCTCCGGCGGCCGCGTGATCGGCGGCGGCCCGTTGCCGCGGCAGAACGCCGTGGCCGTGGCCCAGGACGGACGAAGCGAGACCGGCTTAGTCGCACGCCCAGTTGAACCCCAGGCCGGCAACCCGTCAGCCAGTGGCGGCGTGAGCGCCTTGCTGCCGCGCAATCCACCGCTCACGCCCGGCATTGCCGGCGAGACGCTCGCGGCGGACAGCCTGCTGCGCACCAATCAGCGCGTTCAGGCGCTCGGCCAGTTGCTGCGTCGTTCGCAGGACGACCCCTTCGCGCCGGTCGGCATCCGCATCGGCAAATTCATCCTCTATCCGGAGTTGATCCAGACCCTCGGAGCTTCGACGAACCTTGACGCCAAGCGGAACGGTGCGAGCGGCGTCTTCAGCGAAACGACGGTGTCGTCGCGGCTGCTGTCCGACTGGTCCAGCAACGAGGCGGAATTCAACACGAGCCTGACCTACCGGCGCAACTTTGCCGGCGACAAACCCGAAGATCCCTCCGCCACCGCCGACGGCCGCCTGCGGCTCGATATCGATCGCCTGACCACCGCCACCCTGCGGGGAGCCATCGACTATCGGCGCGAAGACGCGGGTGACGTCAACGATGCCTTCCAGGGCTCCCAGACCCGTCCCGAGGTGCTCAACCTGTCCGGCTCCGGCGCCGTGGCGCGCGAATTCGGGCGACTGACGATCACCGGCACCGGCACGATCGCGCGGCAGGCCTACTCGAACTTGCCGGACGGCGCGCTCGACCAGAACCTGACGGCGCTCACCGCCACCCTGCGGACCGGCTACGATTTATCGCCGGCGCTCGCCCCCTTCGTTGAAGCCAGCCTGGGACGGCGCATCTACGATCTCAACAACACGCCCGGCGCGGACTCGATCGAGCGCAATTCGCTGGTTCCTTCGGCAAGGGTCGGTGTCGCGCTGAATCTGGCCGAAAAGCTCATCGGCGAGGTCGCTATCGGCTACGCCGTCAATCGTCCCGACGACAATACCCTCGATTCCCACGGTGCGCCGACCCTGGACGCCAATCTCGTCTGGTCGCCACAGCGCGGCACCGACGTGACGCTTGCGGCGCGGTCGACCTTCGCACCGCAAAGCGACGGTCGTTCGACGACGGTCGACTACGAAACCTCGCTGGGGCTGCGCCACGGCATCACGGCACGCACCGACCTGACCGCTTCGGTGACGGGGCGCTACAGCGATTCAGATCAACCGTCGAACGACGAGTTCCTGCTCACCGGCGATCTTGGCTTCAACTACTGGCTCAGCCGCTATGCGGCGCTGACCGGGCTCTACACCCATCGCCAGAACTTCGCGCAGCAGCGCGATCAGGACTATACTTCCGATACGGTTCAACTCGGCATTCGTCTGCAGCGTTGAGCCGATCGCAATTCGATACAAAAAAGGCGCACCCGTAGGCCCGCCTCCTTGCATCGATCAGGTCGTGGCGCGCGACTACTCGGCGGCGCGCACCACGTCCTTCGGCTCGACCGTCTCCATCAGCTTTTCCAGATTGTCGAAGACCTTGCCGCGGATATCGGGCCGCCAGAGGGCGAACGCGACATTGGCTTCCACGAACCCCTCCTTCGAGCCGCAGTCGAACGTCCGGCCACGGAAGGGGAATGCCGCGAAATCCTGCCGCGCGGCAAGTTTCAACATGCCGTCTGTCAGCTGGATCTCGTTGCCTGCGCCACGCTCCTGGGTGGCAAGGATATCGAAGATCTCCGGCTGCAGGATGTAGCGGCC
>JBBSUS010000243.1:0-4901 GCA_038234195.1 Hyphomicrobiales bacterium
CTGGCGCCCTCGTCATGGCCCGCGCCGCCGACGACCTGCGCGGCGGCATCGCCATCGCCGCCGATGCGATCGACAGCGGCCGCGCAAAGGCAGCACTGGCTCGTCTGGCCGAGGCGACGACGGCCATCGGACGGCGGAATGCCGCCGCTCAAGGAAAGACGCCCGCATGAGCGACATTCTGGAGGCGATCGAAGTCTACAAACGCGAGGAGATCGCCGCTGCGAAAGCCGAGCGGTCGATTGCAGATCTGGAGGCGGCCATCAGCGACAAGCCGCGCGGTTTCGCCGAGGCGATCCGGGCCAGGCATGCGGCAGGCGGCCACGCGCTGATTGCGGAAATCAAGAAGGCCAGCCCGTCAAAGGGGCTGATTCGCGAAGATTTCGACCCACCGGCCCTCGCGAAGGCCTATGAGGAAGGCGGCGCCACCTGCCTGAGTGTCCTGACCGACGCGCCCTCGTTTCAGGGCGCCCCGGGCTTCCTGGCGGCGGCCCGCCAGGCCTGTTCATTGCCGGCCCTGCGCAAGGACTTCATGTTCGACACCTACCAGGTGGCCGAAGCTCGCGCCTGGGGCGCCGACGCCATCCTGATCATCCTCGCCGCGGTCGACGACGCACTGGCGCGGGACCTCGAGCAAGCTGCGCAGCAGTACGGCATGGATGTACTCGTAGAGGTCCACGACGAGGCCGAGGCCGAGCGCGCGCTGAGGCTCACTTCGCCCCTCATCGGCATCAACAACCGCAATCTGCGTACCTTCGAGACGACGCTGTCCACCGCCGAGCGTCTTGCGGCGATGATCAGGGGCGACCGCATTCTGGTCGGCGAAAGCGGTATCTTCACCCATGCCGACTGCCTGCGGCTGGCCGACCATGGCATCAGGACGTTCCTCGTCGGTGAGAGCCTGATGCGGCAGAACGACGTTTCCAGCGCGACGCGTGTTCTCCTGGGTGACCATCGCGGCGAGGATAGCTTTTCGTGATGAACCGGAGCGGTGAGGACCAAGCCCTGAACGAGCCGCGGCTGACTCATCTGGATGCCACCGGTGCGGCTT
Organism: Hyphomicrobiales bacterium; assembly: GCA_038234195.1. Classification (GTDB taxonomy): domain Bacteria; phylum Pseudomonadota; class Alphaproteobacteria; order Rhizobiales; family Rhizobiaceae; genus Aurantimonas. The sequence continues at coordinate 1,049 of JBBSUS010000243.1, forward strand.
CGATGGTCGATGTCGGAGACAAGGTGTCGAGCGTCCGGATCGCGGAGGCAGAGGGGTTCGTCGCAATGGAGCAGGCGACCCTCGATTTGATCCTTTCGGGCGAGGCCAAGAAGGGCGACGTCATCGGCATCGCACGGATCGCGGGCATCATGGCGGCCAAGCGCACCCATGACCTCATTCCCCTCTGCCACCCGCTGCTGCTCAACAAGGTCGGCGTCGAGATCGAGCCTGTGCCATCACTGCCGGGCCTGCGGGTCACGGCGCTTGTCCGGGTCGAAGGCAAGACCGGGGTCGAGATGGAAGCGCTGACGGCCGTCTCGCTCGCCTGTCTCACGATCTACGACATGGCCAAGGCGGTCGACCGCTTCATGCGTATCGAGGGCATTCGCGTCCTGTCGAAGTCCGGCGGTCGTTCGGGAAACTGGAAGGCCGACGGCATTCCATCCGGCACGCCGGAGCCCGTTTCGAATGGCGATGCCTCGTGAGTCTGATGCCGGTCGAGGAGGCTTATGAGCGAATGGTGGGTAGCGCCCGAGCCCTCGGACGCGTCGAAAGCGTCCTGCTGAAAAACGCCAATGGCCGGATCCTGTCCGAACCTGTCTTTGCGACGCGCACACAACCTTCCTTCGATGCCTCGGCCATGGACGGTTATGCGGTTCGGACCGTCGATCTGGCCGATCTGTCGGTGCCGTTGAAGCAGATCGGCGAATCGGCCGCTGGCCGCGCCTTTTCGGGCACCATGGGCCCCGGGCAGTGCGTTCGCATCTTCACCGGTGCCCCGGTGCCGAATGGTGCCGATGCCATCCTGATCCAGGAAGACGCGGACGTTCGCGAGGACGGCGTGATCCGTGCGACGGAGACGGTCGCCGTCGGCCAGCACGTTCGCCCGGCAGGCGTCGACTTCAAAGAAGGCGAGACGTTGCTCGAAGCCGGAATCCGGCTGACGCCCGGCGCGGTCGCGCTCGCCGCAAGTGGCGGTCATCCAAAACTCGCCGTTCTTTCGCGTCCGAAGGTTGCGATCGTCGCGACGGGCGACGAACTGGTGCTGCCAGGCGAAGCGGTCGGTCCCTCGCAGATCGTCGCGTCCAACAGTTTTGGCGTCGCGGCGATGGTGGAAGCGGCAGGCGGAGTGGCAATGGACTGCGGTATCGCAGGCGATTCGCTGGCCGCCATCGCCGAACGCCTCGACGAAGCGCGCGCCGCCGGCGCCGACATCTTCGTGACGATTGGCGGCGCCTCGGTGGGCGACCACGATCTGGTCGGCGCGGTCTTTGCATCACGCGGTGTCGCCCTCGACTTCTGGAAAGTCGCGATGCGCCCAGGCAAGCCGCTGATGGCGGGCAAACTTGACGCGATGCACATTGTCGGCCTGCCCGGCAACCCAGCCTCCTCCATGGTTGCTGCGACGCTTTTCCTGGCCCCCTTGGTCAGGCGGCTCGCCGGCATCACCGACCGCCCGCTTTACACCGATGGCTTCCTCGGCGCCGGCATGCCTCAAAACGGTATGCGGACCGATTTCGCGCGCGCTCGGATTGAGCACCGCAACGACGGAATCGCGGTGATCACGCCATGGGATCGACAGGATTCCTCGCTGTTGTCAATCTATGCCAAGGCGGATGCTCTCCTAGTGCGCGATCCCCATGCACCAGCCGCGCGACAAGGCGATCCATGTCGGTTCGTGGCCCTCGGTTGAAGCGTCTCCGTGAAAGACCCTTGCGGAACACAACTGGAACAGATAGCAATGTTCAGGTTTTGTTTTAAGGAGTCGCCGGGATGCTGACGCGAAAGCAGCACGATCTCTTGTTGTTCGTTCACGAGCGCTTGAGGGAGTCGGGCATCCCGCCGTCGTTTGACGAGATGAAGGATGCGCTGGACCTGAAATCGAAGTCCGGCATTCATCGGCTGATCACCGCGCTCGAGGAACGCGGGTTCATCCGTCGTTTGCCGAATCGCGCGCGCGCTCTCGAGATCCTGAAACTTCCAGAATCGATGCAGAACGCCCCGACAGCGGGTGCACGCAAGACCGGCTTTACGCCGAGCGTGATCGAAGGCAGCCGGGATTCGTCGGCCAACATCCCATCCCAGCAGGCCGCGTCTTCGATCGCCAAGGGCAAGTCTGCGATGCGCCCCGCCGGTTCGCACTACGAACCGACGATGATCCCGGTCATGGGGCGGATCGCGGCCGGCGTTCCTATCTCCGCGATCCAGCACAACACCCATATGCTGGCCGTGCCGCCGGACATGCTGGGTGGCGGCGAGCATTATGCGCTGGAAGTTAAGGGCGATTCGATGATCGAGGCCGGCATTCTCGATGGTGATACCGTCGTCATCAAGCGCTCGGATACGGCACTCGGCGGCGAGATCGTGGTGGCGCTCGTCGATGACGAGGAGGCCACGTTGAAGCGGTTCCGCAAGCGCGGCAACGCCATCGCTCTCGAGGCCGCCAATCCAGCTTTCGAAACGCGCATCTTCGGTTCCGACCGGGTCAAGGTGCAGGGCAAGTTGGTCGGCCTGATCCGGCGCTACTGAGGTTCTTTACGCTTCAACCCTTCGTTTGGAAGATTGCCGTTTCGGTTCGAGTGGAGGGGTGTCCTCCATACAAGGCGAATAGGTTTAAGCCTCACTGGCCTCCGCCTAAGGCTTGCCGACCGTTACGCGTGGGTGGGTTGCTTCGGATATCGCCTTCTGTCGGGACTGCAATTCGACGGTCCAGATAGCTGGCTGCGACTGGACGCCGGGTCTACAGTCTCAGGCCTTTTTCACCCATCTTCGATCGTCCGCCTGCTGCCAGTAGGTAACGGCGTGGCCGGCAGCCTTTTCGATTTTCCATCGACCGCGTGCGGTTTCGAGTTGCTCGGCGTCGTGGCCGTCGAAAAGATAGACGGCGCGCACGTAACGATCGAGGGGACCAGGCTCGGCGCCTTCGACGAGAAACCGCACCTGCGGGTCGTTGGCGTCCTGTGTCGGCTCGACCGTCAGCAGGATCGGCTGCAAGGCAGCCGGCGCATCTGGGCTACCCGAGCCATCTGCGTCGCTGCCATGGGGCAGGAAGCTTTCGTCCTTGTACGCCCACAGATGCTGATCGAGCGCATCGCGCTTTTCCGCGCTTGCACATTGCACGACGACACGCCAGCCTCGACCTAGGCTCTTCTCGAGAAGCTCCGGCAGGGCATCCTCGAGCCGGCTTTCGGTCATGTGGTAGAAGAGAACCTCGGCCATTCACCGCCCCTTATCCGCAGCGCAGGTCCAAGCGAGGCGCATGGCCGTATCATGGGCAGGCGGTGCGAGGTTGAGCAAGTGAATCTGTTTATCTCCCGCGACCGCAACGCTGCCGATTGAAGTCAATTCGTAGACAGACTTGAGGCAGCCGGGTCATCACCGAGAATTCTGGTGCGATTCAGGTCATGCGGAATTTTGCGGGATAATCTGAACGCACAGCATGACGGCCCTCGTTGCAGACCGGGCGACGCTAGTGGCGCCCGGTCTGTCCATCAGGTCGTCTGATAATGGTCGACGACCAACTGGTTCAGTAGCCGCACGCCAAAGCCCGAAGCCCACGACTGGTTGTATTCGTTCGCCGGCGAGCCCATCGCCGTGCCGGCCACGTCGAGATGCGCCCAGGGCACGTCGTTGACGAAGCGCTGCAGAAACTGTGCGGCGGTAATCGAACCGGCCGCGCGACCGCCTCCGATGTTCTTGATGTCGGCGAACTTACCCTCGATCATCTTGTCGTATTCGGGTCCGAGCGGCAACCGCCAGACCTTTTCGCCGCTCGTCGTGCCAGCAGCGAACAGCCGCTCGGCGAGTTCGTCGTTGTTAGAGAAGAGGCCGGCATATTGATTGCCGAGCGCGA
>JBBSUS010000244.1:0-4901 GCA_038234195.1 Hyphomicrobiales bacterium
CTGCCGCGCGCCTATCAATGGGCCGACGGGTCGGCCTACCTCAATCACGTCGAACTGGTGAGGAAGGCGCGTGGCGCCGAGATGCCGCAAAGCTTCTGGACCGATCCCTTGATGTACCAGGGGGGCTCCGACAGCTTTTTGCCGCCTCGCGCGCCGATCCGCTGTCCAACCGAGGCCGTCCCCGCCTGGGGCGTCGATTTCGAGGGCGAGATCGCGGTCGTGGTGGACGACGTGCCGCTCGGTGCGGACGAGGCGACCTGCCGGGAGGCTGTCCGCCTTGTCATGCTGGTCAACGACATATCGCTGCGCGGTCTGATCCCGGGCGAGCTTGCGAAGGGCTTCGGCTTCTTCCAGGCCAAGCCGTCCTCGGCCTTTTCGCCGATTGCCGTGACACCGGACGAGCTGGGTTCGGCCTGGGATGGCGGGAAACTTTCACTGCCGCTCGTCGTCTCGCTGAACGGTCAACCCTTCGGCAAGGCCAACGCCGGCTCCGACATGACGTTCGATTTCGCCAGGCTTGTCGCCCACGCCGCGAAAACCCGGCCGCTCGCTGCCGGCGCGATCGTCGGCTCAGGAACGGTTTCCAACAAGGGTAGGAACGGTGGTCCGGGGCAGCCGATCGCGGCGGGCGGCGTCGGCTATTCCTGCCTTGCAGAAATCCGCATGGTCGAAACGATCGAAAAAGGCGAGCCGAATACGCCCTTCATGGCGTTTGGCGACACGGTCCGGATCGAGATGACGGATGCGTCGGGAAATTCGATCTTCGGCGCCATCGAGCAGACCCTCGAGATGGACGCCTGAGGCCGGGTCAGTGAAGCTCTGACATTGCGGCTGTCGCCGGCGATCCAGCCCGCGGATTCTGCATGGAAAAAAGGCGTGTTCGTATCGGCTTCGGATCACTCGCCGCCCCACGACGAGCGAGCCGTCCTCCACCTGTTTCAGGACTTTCATGTGCTGATCGTCATGCGGAAGCGGTAGCGCTGCGCTCATCAAACGTCGGTTCCACCGTCGCAAACGGTCCGACGGTCTCATTCGATCGGCACGCCGCTCTCCTCCTTCAGGGTCAGCAGCACGATCTCGGAGCGTACCTGGCTGACCTGCGGATGTGGCAGGAGATGGAGATGGACAAAATCGGCGAAGGCGGCGAGATCGCGCGTCATGAGGATCAGCACGTAGTCGGCGTCTCCTGACACCGAGAAGGCCGAGCGCACCTCCTCATGCCGCCCGAGAAAATCGGCGAAGGCTTGCGCATTCTTCTCGCTGTGGGCCGAGAGGTTGACGCGAGTGATCGCGCGCAGACCATAGCCGAGCAGCGCCGCACTGATCCGCGCCGTATACCCCGCGATGACACCTTCATCTTCCAGCCTTGCCCGGCGCCGCGAGCATTGCGACGCCGACAGGTTCACGATGGCAGCGAGATCCCCATTCGTGCGCGCCGAATCCGCCTGCAGCGCCGCGAGGATCGCATAATCGAACCGGTCGAGATTAATGGCATGCATCGAAACCCTCTTTGATGCGCGTTTCGTGCATATGAAGCGCAAAGCTCAAGTCATTTGCAAGCACCGTGCGCGCTGCTTCGTGCACACTCTACGGTATCGTTCATTCGTCTGGTCGTTCATTGGAGAAGGAGAGTGTCATGGGTCCGTTCCCGCACGATGCGCCGATGACCGGCATCACCAGCGACAATCCGGCCGGTACCGACGGCTTTGAATTCGTCGAGTTCGCCGGACCCGATCGACAAGCCATCCGCGTCCAGTTCGAGAAGATGGGCTACACCCATGTGGCCAATCACAAGACCAAGGCCGTCGAACTCTGGCAGCAGGGCGACATCAGCTACCTTCTGACATCGGAACCCGGCGGACACGCCGTGCAATTCGTCGAGGAGCACGGTCCCTGCGCGTCCTCCATGGGATGGCGTACGGCCAACGCCCGGCACGCCTTCGACCATGCCGTAGAAAATGGCGCCGAGCCGGTGACCGAGGGAAAGACGCTCGAGTGGCCCGCCATTCGCGGCATCGGTGGCAGTTTGATCTATTTCGTCGAGGGCCATCGCGACCATTCGGTTTACGATGGCGAGTTCGACTGGCTCTCCCGGGCCCATCCGATGGGCGTCGGATTTTATTATCTCGATCACCTCACCCATAACGTCCAGCAGGGCAACATGGACACCTGGTTCGATTTCTACGCCAAGCTGTTCAATTTTCGCGAGATCCGCTTCTTCGACATCCAGGGAAAGTTCACCGGCCTGTTTTCGCGGGCGCTCACCAGCCCGTGCGGTCGCATTCGCATTCCCATCAACGAGGATCGCGGCAAGACGGGGCAGATCGTCGAATATCTGAAGCGCTACAATGGCGAAGGCATCCAGCATATCGCCGTCGGTGCACGCGACATCTACGAGTCCGCCGATGCGATCGCTGAGCGCGGACTGAAATTCATGCCTGCTCCGCCGCCTACCTATTATCCGCTGTCGAAGAAGCGCGTGAAGGATCACGCGGAACCGATCGAGAAAATGGCACGGCACGGTATCCTGATCGACGGCGAAGGCGTGGTCGATGGAGGCGAGACCCGCATCCTTCTCCAGATATTCTCGAAGACCATGATCGGACCGATCTTCTTCGAGTTCATCCAGCGCAAGGGCGACGACGGCTTCGGCGAGGGTAATTTCAAGGCGCTGTTCGAGGCGATCGAGCAGGATCAGATCGACCGAGGCGTCATCGGCACGCATGCCGCAGTGTAGCTCCACGGAGCAAATTCCGGCGGCGCTGCGTACGACGCCCCACCCATCGGCGAAACGACGGTCCTAGCCGGTGCCCAAGTCTCTGGACTGCAGGGATCGACCCTCGATCGCTGCGTGAACATCGGTACGTGCCTGATGACGGGGATGCGAGAGCGGCGGTCGACGCGCATGGCCCGATGACGCCGGCGCTCGAACCTGCCGACGTTTTTGACCGCCATCGACCCGATTTGCGGACGATAGCCTTGGCCCTGCGCGGCTCGACTGGGCCTTGCCTCAGTAATGCGGCGGCTTGGTGCTCTCAGCGCTTGGCGTCGCCGTGTCTTCGAGTTCCTGAAAACGATGGCCGAGGGCGGTCAACCCCCGGCGCAACTGGTCGATCGTCTCGAACGCCCGGGTCAGTTCCTGCGACAGATCCTCGATCGTCTGGGATTGATGGGCCGACAGGACTTCGAGATCTTCCAGCCGGGCTTCGATCTTTTCAGCGCTCATCGCATCAGACCTTCCAGAGCGGCACGCAGGGCCGGTTCGAGCGGGATGGGGCGGCGGGTCTGCCGGTCCACATAGACGTGGACGAAGAAACCTTCGGCTGCAACGGTCTCGGCCCCGCCGCGAAACAACCCCACTTCGTAACGAACCGACGATGTGCCGAGCGTCGCCACGCGAATGCCCGCTTCGATCGTGTCCGGAAAAGCCAGTTCGGCAAAATAACGGCAACCCGTTTCGGCGACGACGCCTATGCGCGCGCCCGTCTTGAGGTCGAGCAAGCCGTTCTCGATCAGCCAGCCGTTCACCGCCGAGTCAAACAGCGCGTAATGGACGACGTTGTTCATATGGCCGTAGACGTCGTTGTCGCCCCAGCGCGTCGTCAACGTGCGGAAGACGCGGTAGGCGTCGCGCGTTTCGGTGCCTCGCGCCTTCAGGGTGTCGAGCCGGCTATCCTGCATGCGGGTCTCTTGCAAAGCCTTCAGGGCGTGACGCGGACGCCGATTTCGGTGCCGACGTCCGCCGGGTTTGTCGCTGGCATTCCAGCGTTTGGCTGACTAGTCTCATCACGACGTCAAACGAGTCCAGAGATCTTTGCATGGCTGAGCCGGCGATCGAACTGATCGACATCGACAAGCGGTTCGGCGCGGTGCGGGCGAACCGGCGCATCAATCTGTCGGTGCAGCGCGGCACGATCCACGGCATCATCGGCGAGAACGGCGCCGGCAAGTCGACGCTGATGTCGATTATCTACGGCTTCTACCAGGCCGATTCCGGCACCATCAAGGTCGGTGGAAAGACGGTCGATATCACCGATCCGAACGCCGCGATCGCCGCCGGCATCGGCATGGTGCACCAGCATTTCATGCTGGTCGACAATTTCACCGTGGTCGAGAACGTCATGCTCGGTGCCGAGCAGTCGCCGCTGCTTTCGTCGGGCATCGCCAGGGTGCGCGCCGAGCTCAAGCGGCTGGAGCGCGATCATTCTCTCGACGTCGATCCGGATGCGATCGTCGGCGAACTGCCTGTCGGGCGCCAGCAGCGGGTGGAAATCCTGAAAAGCCTCTATCGCGGCGCCGACATATTGATCCTCGACGAGCCGACCGGCGTTCTGACGCCGGCCGAGGCCGATCATCTCTTCGAGGTGCTGAAGGCCCTGCGCGACGAGGGCAAGACGATCATCCTGATCACCCACAAGCTGCGCGAGATCATGGATGTGACCGATGCGGTGTCGGTGATGCGCCAGGGCGAGATGGTCGCGACCCGCACCACCACCGAGACGTCCGTCGGGGAGCTTGCCGAACTGATGGTCGGCCGGCGCGTCCTGATGACCGTCGACAAGGGCAGCGCCGCGCCGGCCGACGTGAAGCTTGCGGTGGCTGGACTGACGGTCCGTGACGGCCGCGGCGTGGCGATGGTCAAGGACGTGTCCTTCGAGGTGCGAGCCGGCGAGATCGTCGGCATTGCCGGGGTCGCGGGCAACGGCCAGTCGGAGCTTCTGGAAGCGCTGGCCGGCATCCGCAAGGCAGAGCGCGGGACGATCCGCATGCTCGGCCGTGACCTTGAGCCGACGAAGGCCGCTGATCCGGCGGAAATCCGGGCCATGGGCTGCGGCCACGTGCCGGAGGACCGCCACCACATGGGTCTCGTCCTGCCCTTCGAGGAAAACGAAAACGCCATA
>JBBSUS010000245.1:0-4882 GCA_038234195.1 Hyphomicrobiales bacterium
CACATCGTCTGGCTGCGACTGAAGGCGAGCGACTCCGCCGCTTCCCATTGCGTGGCCGGCAGCGACTTGACCGCACCGCGCACGATCTCGGCAACGTTCGCCATGACGGGGAGCGCAAAGCCAATCACCGCCTTCAGCCAACCCGGCAGCGGGATGATGACCCCCGCCACCTCGACCTGGTAGGGAATGAGAAACATTGCGAAAAACAGAAGCACGAGCCACGGCGAATTTCGGAAGAACTGCATGATCCCCCAGGACAATTTCCTGACGAAGCTGTTTTCCGAAATCAGGGACAGGCCGAGACCCGCGCCAAGGATGGTTCCCAGAGCCATGGCGAGAACGGAAATCAGGATGTTGAAGGCGAACCCTTGCAGGAGAAGCGGGCTCCATCTCCAGATCACCGAAATCCAGGATTCCGGGCCGGTCGACGCCGCCTGCGCGTGAACCGCTCCCGCAAATCCCGCCACGACGAGCGAAACCGCCAGGAAACCCATGATAGGGCCCGGGCGCAGCGAGGCGCGTTTTGCCGAAGGCCTGAGCAATACGTCCATCGACCCCTTTCGTGCGTCGTCGGTCATCGCGAATACCCCGGGATCTCGATCGCGCGTTGCCAAAGATGCATGAGCCAGACGAGAATTCCGACCAGAACCAGATAGACCACAAGAAGCAGCGACATCATCTCGGGAACGCTCTGGTTGGCCGTCCATATCTGCTTGACCGCGTAGAGCGTTTCCGGAACCGCGATCGTGTAGGCCAGCGTCGTCGTCTTGAGCAGGTTGACGAGATTGTTCGTCAGTGCAGGAAGACAGATCCGAAGCGCCAGCGGCAGGACGACATAGCGGTACTGGCCGAGTTTCGTGTAGCCGAGAGATTCCGCCGCCTCGACGGTGGTGCGAGGCACGGCCTCGATCCCCGACCGGAAGATCTCGACGTTGAAGGCTCCCGCGAAGAGTGAAAGCGCCAACAGCGCCCACTGGAAGTTGGTGAGAAGCGGTTCGGCCAGGCCGATGTCGTTGTAGGACGTCGGCAGCAGGCTGCCGATCCCGAAATAGAAGAAGAAGATCTGCACCAGCGGCGGCGTATTGCGGAAGATCGAGACGAAACCGTCGACGACATGGCGCAGCCACGACGGCCCCGAAGACTGCATGAAGGCGCCGACGATGCCGATTGCAATGCTGGCCACAATAGAGACGACGGTCAGTTCGATCGTGACCAGGATGCCTTCGAAGAAGTTCGATGCGTCATAGCCGTCGTAGAAGACGGTAAAGTTCCAACCGGTCGTCTCGTAGAGATTCCGGAAGAAGGTCGCGATCGCGTCGAGCATGTCTGGTGTCTCTTCCCTCGAGGATCTGCCGGGCGGGGGACCCGCCCGGCACGATAGCCGTTACTTGGCCGGCTGGGCAGCATCCTTGGGGGCGTCCTTCGACGCATATTCGTCGTGCATGCGTTCCGAATAGGCGGTCGGCGTGATGCCGTACTTCTTCTCCTCGTCGACGATCTTGCCGCTTGCCATCCACTCCTTGGTGGCGTCCGACATGACCTTCTCGAGGCTGTCGTTGCCCTTGGCGACGGCCATCATCCATGGCGCTTCCAGGATGCCTTTCAGCGGCATGGAATAGCCGGTCTTCCACTGATCCTCGGCAAGACGACCCTGTATGTAGCTCTGGTCGAAGAGATAGCCGACGCATTTTCCCTGCTGGAGGGCGAGAAGCGGCCTGTCGGCTCCGTCGAACGCCACGATCTCGGCACCGTACTTTTCCGCGACGTCGCGATTGTACCAGGAGCCGGACGTCGCGCAGACGGGCTTGCCCTTCAGGTCTTCCCAGGACGTGATCTTGGCCTTGTCGTTGGCCAGCACGTTGACCGAGTCGGAATAGTACAGCGGCTCAACCGCCTGGACGCTCTTGCGACGCTCAGGCTTGTCCGACATCGTTGCAATCAGGGCGTCGACGCGGCCCTGCTGAAGGAATTCGATCCGGTTGGAAGCGACCACCGGAACCAGTTCGAGCTTGACCCCGAGACGCTTTGCGAGATCGGCAGCGAGATCGGGCTCGATGCCGACAACGGCGCCCGACGGGTCGCGATAACCGAAAGGCTTGTAGTCGGCCTTCACGCCGACGATCAAGGTACCGCGAGCCTTGATCTCGTCGACGCTTGCAGCAGCGGCCGCCGACGCGGCGAGGATCGTGGTGGCGGCGAGCGCCGATAGGAATGTCGTCGTCCTGGTCATTTCACTATTTCTCCTTGAGTGCGGCAGCGATGCCGGTGTCCCGGAACCGTTCGAGGCCGAACGGTGCGAGGTCGAATTCTTCGGTTTTGCCTTCGATCCGTCCCGCAACGGCGGCTCCGATGCCGGCCGAATGCTTGAAACCGTGCCCGGAGCATGCCGAAACGACGAAAATGTCCGGATTGGAAGGCAGTCGATCAAGAACGAACCCCCGGTCGGGGGTCGAAGTGTAGAGGCATGCAGCGCTCTTGGCCACACGGCCGGATACGCCGGCGATCCTGCCGCGGACATGGTCCTGGAACATCGCTTCGGACTCTTCCCGACTGACCGTGCGCCGTATCGTCTCCGCAGACGTCGTCTCTGCATATTGTTCGGTCGCGAACTTCATCGCGCCTTCGCCAGGCTGCGGCGGAAAGGCGTAGAAATAGTCCGAGTCCTTCTGGCCGTGCATCCAGATCATGACCGGGCTGCCTTCCGGAGGCGCCGTGTCGTCTTCGATCTCGAACCAGTGCAGCACTTGCCGGGTGACTTTCAGAATGCCTGGAAATGAATCGCCCAGGAGGTCGGCCGTCCAGGCACCGGCGGAAACGACGACCTTGTCCGCCGTGATCGTGGCACCGGAGCGTGTTTCGATCGCAATCCTGCCATCCGAAAATCTTGGCAACCCGGAGACGGCCGTATCGATCACGATATCTGCACCCGATCTTTCGGCCATCGTCAACTGAGCGCGGATGCAGGCCTCAGGACGAACATAGCCGCCTTCGGGCTCGAAGTATGCAACCTCGTCCCCCTCGAGACCGATTAGATACGGAAATCGCGCCTTCAGTTGACCGGCATCCAGGAACTCGTGGGCAATGCCGTAGCGGGTCGCGGCGCGCCCGGTCTCGCTGACGAAATCGGTCTTCCCGTGATGAGTGTTGTTTCCGCCGCTTTTTGCGATGACCAAAGCACCGCATTCGATCAGCAGCTTCTCGCCGGTTTCCTTTTCAAGTTCCTTCCAGATGGCGTGCGAGGCCTTGACGAACGGAACGTAGGCCGGTCCTTCACCGATCGCGAGGCGGGTGATCCTGGTGTCGCCATGGCTGGACCCGAGTGCGTGCGGCGGTGAATGGAGATCGAAGCCGATCGCTTTCATACCCCTCTTGGCGCATTGATAGAGCGTTGCACTTCCCATGGCCCCAAGGCCGACCACCGCGACGTCGTAATGCACTGCGGACTGTCTCCGTCGAAAAGTCGGACTTGGCCAGAAATCGAGCATGGCCAACATTCGAGCAGAGACTAGAATGCGGCCGATCGAAATGGCAATAGGTTAATCTGTATTTGTTTTCACTTGTAGTTTAAGTTCATATGGGCTGGATATGGAACTGACGATGCTGAAAATGGCGGCGGCGGCCGTCGAGACAGGAAGCATGCAGGAAGCCGCGCAGACGTTCACGGTTTCCGCATCTGCGATCTCCCAGGCCGTCCGGAAGGCCGAGGCCCATTTCGGCGTGGCTCTCTTGCATCGTGACCGGCGCCCGATGAACGCTACGCAGGCCGGACTTGTCTTCGTTCGTGACGTTCGCGCCGCGACGGCCATCCTTGGCGAAATGGACGGAAAGGTGCGCGCGGCAGGCTCCGAAACGGGGGCCGTGGAAATGAGGATCGGCCTAGTCGATACCATCGCGGCGACGATCGGAGCGTCCCTTTTCAAGGAGCTTTCCGCGAGTCGCCCGTCTCTGAGCCTGAGCGGCCGCTCGGGGATCGCCAGCGAACTCTCCGATGCACTCGCACGTCGGCAGGTGGACGTGATTGTCACGTGCGACCCGGCCCGAACGGCGCAGGGACTGGAGTGTCGCCCGTTGATGACGGAGGACTACCTCCTGCTCCTGCCTTCGACCTTGGCAGGCGAACTGGACGGCCTATCGCTCGAAGAGGTTCTGGAACGCCAGCCGCTCGTCGGGCACAGCGACAGGTCGTTTGTCGGCGCGCAGGTCGGCCGCTATCTTCGCGAACAGGGAATATCGGCTCGCAGGGCCTTCGCCTTCGATGCGTCCGATGCGATCGTGGCCTTGGTCGGGGAAGGTGCGGGCGTGGCGATAACAACGCCTCTCTGTCTGCTGCAGGGCGCCGCAAATGCCGGCGGCGTCACCATCGTGCCGCTGCCGGGCAAGCCGCTCGAGCGAGAGATCGTGGTGATATCGCGAAATGACGATTTCCACGCCGGTGCCGACAGGATTGCCGAGATCGCACGACATCTGCTGTCGACTTCCGTCAGCCAGCGCCTCGATCTGATCGCTCCCCGGCTCTCTCGCCACATCTGCACGTCCGCCGATGTCACGTCGAAGGTGCGACGGGTTGCTTTCGTCTGAATTTCTCTTGGTTGAGAGCCTCGCTTTGAGATTGGTGAGCCATCGACACCGCCAACCCTATCGTCTTGGCGATTGGTCTGCGCCGTCCGGCAAGCCGCCGCATTCGGCAGCGGCACCTGCGCCGGCCGAACCAGACGGCCTCAGCGGCTTTCATGTCAGCGAGGATGGCGGCAGCATTCCGGTTCTCCGTTTTCACGACATCGCCTGATCCGCCGGGATCGCGCTCGCCGTCACTTCGATGCCGCCCGACTGGGCGATGGCGAGCTTGCCGCGTACGGTCATGTCGCTGATGAAAGAGAACTGG
>JBBSUS010000246.1:0-4855 GCA_038234195.1 Hyphomicrobiales bacterium
CCATGGCGTAGAGTGCGGTCGCCAGATCAAGCGTCTTCGCCGATGCCAGCGCCAGAAGAACTACCACTTGCCCGAGATAGCTCACCGCATCCCCTGGGACCGCCGTTCGATGGCGAAATGCGGAAAGAAGACCGCGACGGGTTCCTTCCTGCAGTTGTCCGGCAAAGAACACCGCTACCGCCGGAAAGAGCAAGTCGGACGCGACAACGTGCCAGATCACCACTCCTAGAACGCCGGAAAGAGCCATGCTGAAGACGAGCGTGATCAGCAGGGACGACAGGATGAGGCTTCGCCGTTCGGCCTCTGCAAGGACCGTCGCTCGAACGGTCATGGGATAGAAGATCAGCGCTCCGGTGCTGGCCTGCATAAGCCCGAGCACCCCTAAGAACAGCGCGTAGTGGCCGTAGGACGACAGCGAAATATGACGGGCAAGCGTGATGCTGAGAAGGAAGGTGCCGAGGCTGAGCACCGCTTGGTCGACGAGCGTCCAGGTCGCCTTCGGAAAGCGTAGAGGCAGGCGGAAGCGTTTTGGCGGGAACGAACCTTGGCCAAGACGTCGATTAGGGCGACCGTTCGGGATTGATTGTGGCCGGCGAATGAACGTCTCGTTCATCGGACGAGCAACCAGCTGTAGGCCATGGTGCTGCCGATACCGGCACCGAAGACGACCCAAAAAACGACTCCTATCATCGGCCCCTCCAGCGCCACGTCGAAGCTTGCGTCGATAAGAGCGGCGAGCAGATAGCAGGTCAGGAAGACGAAGAGATTCGACCAGTCGCGATCGCTGCGCAGCCGAGCCTTCAGTACGAACCACAGCATGGTGGCGAACCAGCTGACGAGGAGAGCGACCCACAGGACGATACCCGGCACTCCGCTGCGCGCCAGAACTGTCATGTTGCCATTGTGCGGGCTGCGCAGGGGATGACCGTCGACCAAGCTCGGCGCGAACCCATCGTCGACGGCGAGGTTCACGCCGAACCCCTTGCCGGCCCAGAAATATTCTCCGTGGATCGTGTAGTCGATGATCCCCTCCCACCAGCTGAGACGCCACTCCTTGGTGTCGTCGAGGCCGCTGTCGCCGGACGAGCCGGCGATGCTCACGACATTGTCGACCAGTTGACCGACATCAACCGATCGTTCGATGCCCGGCAGTTGGAACTGTAGGTTGCTGAAATATGCCGTCGTCACGATCGGCAGGATCACAATACCCGCGAGAACAAAGGGTTTGAACCGGCCCGATAGCACGATGCCGAGAGCGAGCGGGCAGGCGATGGAGACAAGGCCGCCGCGACTCAACGAGGCGATGAAGGCTATATCGACGACGAGGATGACGATCCAGGCGATCGACGAGCGCTTGAAGCCAAGAAGCGCGAAGACGGCGGTGGCGCACAGATGCACCGCGATCTCGCCGCCGCGCAGTTGCAAAACCGGCGCATCAGAAACCGGCCAGGTTGGCATCCCCTCGCCGAGCATGGTCTGTAGCACGTAGATCGGAATGACCATCAGCGCATTGAACGAGAAGAATACCGCCATCCAGCGCATCGCGCTGCGAATGCGCTCCGGACGTTCGAGAATGAGGTTGGCGACGACGAGGGCGAAAAGCCCGTAGACCAGGATGACGCTGTCGCGCAGCGCGTCGATGCCGTAGCGCCCGACATAGGGTATGGTGCGCGCCAGGGTCCAGCAGATGGCGGCGACCAAAAGGAGCATCGGAAGGTTGAAAAGTACAGCAAGCGACGGCCTTGGCCAGACGAAAGTGACGAGCCCAATAGCAAGAAGCACCTCGGCCGGAAAGATCGGCGGCACGCCCGCATAGGCAAAGCCCTTGCCGAAGGTAGCGTAGCCTGCCACCGCGAGCAGGACAACTACGAAATAAACATCGTGCCACCGGATCGACGGCTCGCTGGCAAATGCCGAGCGGCCGCGAAAGGGGGGCCATGCTCCTTGGCCGCTGCCGTATGACGGCAGCGCAGGGTCGATGGCAATCGACATCAGGTCGCCCTCGCCTCGCTTCGCCCGATAAAGTTGGCACGCCGGGTATTGAGGTGGCGATTTTGGAAATACAGGGCGTCGGACGGGCCGTAGCCCTTATGCTGCCTGAGCTTCACATCGGTGAAGGCGAAGACCACCGAGGCAAGTGGCTTCGACAGCGTCGTCAGCTGGTCGAGCGTAGCGGCGAGCGCTGCGCGCGACGTGCGCCGCCATGCGACCGCGAGGATGAAGAGATCGGCGGCGCGGGCCAGCACTATGGCGCGTCCGTCGAGCAGCAATGCCGGCGCTTCGACGAGCACCAGATCGAACTGGTCCGCGCTCGTCTTGAGCCAGTCCAGAAGCGCATCGGGACTTTCAAAGAACGGACTAACGGACTCGTTCGGGCGCTGATAGGAGCGCATGGACAGCTGCCCCTCCTGGGTGCGCTGCGCGATCGCCGTTACCATCAACCACTGGGACGGATCGCCATCGCCCTGCCCCCGCAGCGTGCCATGCTGCTCGCCGATGCCTGCCGGCGAGGTCTCGACGACCACGACACGGCGGCCGACCTGGGCGACAATAGCCGCCAGATCGTGGGTCAGGCTGGTCTTTCCTTCTGCCGGAAGCGCCGAACCAATGACGATCAATTGCTTGGTGGCCGCCCGATCGGTGAGGCTGAGACGGGCGGCAAGCGAGCGCAGCGCGGCATCGCGCGTTCGTGCCTCACCGGGTTTTTTGGCGCGGGCTGCCGTCGGGATCACGCCAACGCATGGCAGGTTGAGGCCGCGCTCTGCCTCGGCGACCTCGGCATACCCGTTGTCGCGCGTTTCAAGAAAAAACACCGCCGCGAGCGCCGCGAAGATGCCGCCTAAAACTCCGATCGCGAGTGCGGTCAGGAGACGCGTGGAGACAGGCCTGGCTACCGGCTCGGCCGGACTGACGAGATTGGCGGAGACGGGTTTAAAGTCGCCGGTCGCCTGGGCTTCGCGCAGACTGCTGCGCAATTGGTCAAGATTCGTGACGGCCGATTGCCAGGATGTCTGGAGATGCAGGGCGGTCTGGAGCTGCGAACTGTCAGCCACGACGACCCGTTGCATCGCGGCGACGTCCCCCAACAGCGTCTGCTCTCCGAGACGGGCGCTCAGAAGATCGTTCTGCGCAAGGCCGATTGCGTCCGAGAGCGCGGCGACACGCTGGGTCTTGAGAGCCTCGATGGCTGCTTCGGCGCGCCGGTAGCGCGGGTGGCGCTCGCCCAGCGAGGCGCCGAGCGCCACCAGGTCCCGGCGGGAGGTGATCTCCGCATCGACGAGCCTTTGGGCTTCGGTCGCGCCTTCGAGATCGACCACAGAAGGCAAATCGCCTTGCTCCAGCGACTGGCGCAAGCGCTCGAGCCGCAACTCTTTCTCCCGTCGCGTCGCCTGCTTGGCTGAGAGCTGACTCAATAGATCGCGCATCTGCTGCTCCGACGGCGATAAGCTGCCGGCAGCAGGGGCTACGACGCCCGAGCGTTCAGCGAAATCCTGAAGTTGCCGACTGGCTTTGTCGACAACCCGCTTGGCCTCTTCGGCCTGCTGCGCCAGCCACAACCGCCGGCCTTTGGCAACCGCAGCCCCCTCCTCGGCACGGTTGGCAAGATAGGCGTCGGCAAATCCGTTGGCGATCGTAGCCGCTACTTCCGGCGAGCCCGCTTCGAAGCGGACCCGGATGAGATAGGACTTGCCGTCGTTGAGTACGGAGAGCGGCTTTTCGATCGCCAGGATCGCATCTTCGCCGGTCTTCGAATTGACGAACGCAAACGCCTTGGCCGTTTCGTTCGACGCGATCACGCGGCGTGCGATGGCGCGGGAGGCGATGATTTCCGTCTCTCCCTTTACCAGCGCCGCCGCGTCGAGCGCGATCGACGCGGCACTGTTGTTGGATCCGGCCCCGACCTGCTGAGTAGCCTCACCGAAGCTCAGCTGGACCAAGGCGTCCGCCGCATAGCGTTTGGGCAGGAGCACGCCGAGGGCGGCTGAAGCGGCCACGACGAGCGCAAAGATGCACAGGATCAACCAGCGCCGGCGAAGCAACACCCGAAGAAGACGAGCGAGGGAAAGATCGTAATGGCCGCGCAGATCGCGCTCCATGCCATCTTCGGATGATTGGCATTGAAGGAAGTCGGGCGTCATGTCCACGCTCCATGCCTCAAATCGAAAGCGCCGGGCCGTGGGACATTTTGTTGGATTGACTGGATCACGGTCTGGCCTTTGGTGTTTCCATATGCTGTCGCGTGTCAGTGCCGGTCGGATACGGTTGGCGGGACGATCGGTTCGCAACGGGCCCGACCGAGGCGAAAACCGAGATCGTCAAGACCTCGAGCGGTGCTGCGGACACGTCGTTGCGCTCCATCAATGAACACTCCGGGCCGGCGGATTGAACCCAAGAAGAAGAGGTAGCCCCAAATGGAAGCCCCGCAGGTGCGAGCTTAGCCGGCCAATCGCGTGGTAAAACTTCCCACAACCGGGCTTCTCAATCGCCGAAGGGGATGGCCGGCAGCGAAAGTCCGTTACGGTCGAAGACGCTGCGCTCATTGTGCGACAGCGGAATTTCCGGTTCATCCGTCTCGACACAAAACCTTCTGGCCGACGGGGACAGATCGATCGCGTGCTCACCGGTGGGGACTATGATTTCGTCGGGTTGAACGCCAGCATAGCGCCCCACTCCTCGGTAGACGAAGCCGAGCGCGATGAGTCGCTTCGCATCGAGAACGTTGCGCAGATCCACGACGACCGGTTCGCGCATTGCGATGCGCGCGCCGGCCCAGTCGATCCTCCGGAATTCGGGCCACTCGGTCGCGAGAACGACCGCGTCCGATCCCGCGATCGCATCGTCGACGCATTCGGCG
>JBBSUS010000247.1:0-4851 GCA_038234195.1 Hyphomicrobiales bacterium
CTGTTCCAAGGCACGCCGCTGCTGATGCAGCTGTTTCTGGTGTTTTTCGGGATCAACATCTTCGGGCTCCAGGTGAGCCCACTGATCGCCGCCGCCATCGCCCTCACACTGCATGCGAGCGCTTTTCTCGGGGAGATCTGGCGCGGTTGCATACAGGCGGTTCCAAGCGGACAGCGGGAAGCGAGTTGGGCGCTGGGCCTCAACTATTTCGACCGGATGAAGTCGATCGTCCTGCCGCAGGCCGCGCGCATCGCCATCGCGCCGACGGTCGGCTTCCTCGTCCAGCTCATCAAGGGTACGTCGCTCGCCTCCATCATCGGTTTCGTCGAGATGACGCGCGCGGGCCAGATCATCAACAACGCCACCTTCGAGCCATTCACCGTGTTCGGCGTCGTCGCCATCTTCTATTTTTTGCTTTGCTGGCCACTTTCGCTGGCCGCGAAGCAGATGGAACGCCGCTTCTCGAGGGCGTCAGCGCGCTGAACGTCTGCCAATCGTTCGATCTTCAACCGGGAGAAAAACCATGAGACTGATCAAAACCATACTCGCCGTCGGCGGCTTGGCTGCCGCGCTTGCCGCGACAAGCCTGCCAGCGAACGCGCAAACGACGAAGGAGATCAAGGATCGCGGCACCATCAATATCGGCATGCTCGTCGACTTCCCGCCCTTCGGAATTCTCGATAGCCAAGGCAAGCCCGACGGTTACGACGCCGACGTCGCCAAGCTTCTTGCCAAGGACCTCGGCGTCAAGGTGAACCTTGTTCCGGTCACCGGCCCCAATCGGATTCCCTATCTCTTGAGCAACCGAATCGATCTGCTGGTCGCCTCGCTCGGCATCACGCCGGAGCGGGCAAAGCGCGTCGATTTCTCCCAGCCTTACGCCGGCATCGAGATCTCCGTAGTCGGCGATAAGAGTCTCGACGTGCCGGATGCCGCGGCGCTCAAGGGCAAGTCGATCGGGGTCGCCCGGGCGAGTACACAGGATACCGCGGTCACGAAGATCGCGCCCGAGGGTACGAACATCCAGCGCTTCGATGACGACGCCTCGGCCGTCCAGGCCCTGATCTCGGGCCAGGTCCCACTGATCGGTGCGTCGAACACCGTGATCGCGCAGATCCAGAAGCTGCGTCCCGATACCTACGACAAGAAGTTCGATCTCGCCCAACAGGTGCAGGGTATCGCGGTGAAGCCGGGCTCCGACGAACTCCTGAAGGCCGTAAACGTTTTCCTGTCGAAGGTGAAGAAGAACGGAGAACTCAACAAGATCCATGAAAAATGGCTGGGTTCCGCACTGCCCGACTTCGTCGGCAAGGAAAAGGCCGCCGACAATTCAAACGGTGGTGCGGCCGCGGCTCCCAAAGCGGCTCAGTAAGCCTGGAACAGCACCACACGAAAGCGCCTGAGGAGAAGCCGATCATGACGGTTCAAGCACCCGGCAAGGACGATCTTGCCGTACGCATGGAAGGTGTCGGCAAGTGGTTCGGCGACTTCCAGGCGCTCAAGAACATCGATCTCAAGGTCGCAAATGGCGAGCGCATCGTCATTTGCGGCCCATCGGGCTCCGGCAAGTCGACGCTGATCCGCACCCTCAATCAGCTGGAACGTATCCAGAAGGGAAGGATCTTCGTCGACGGTATGGAACTGACCAGCGGATCGGAACATGTGGAAGCGATCCGCCGCGAGGTCGGCATGGTGTTCCAGTCGTTCAATCTGTTTCCGCACATGACCGTTCTGCAGAACTGCATGATCGCGCCGCGGAAGGTCAAGAAGATCGGCAAGGCTGAAGCCGAGGCGACAGCTCGCCGTTACCTCGAGCGCGTTCGTATCCCCGAGCAGGCAGACAAGTATCCGGCACAGCTGTCAGGCGGCCAGCAGCAGCGTGTCGCGATCGCGAGGGCACTCTGCATGAATCCCAAGCTCATGCTGTTCGACGAGCCCACGTCGGCCCTCGATCCGGAGATGGTCAAGGAGGTGCTCGACACGATGATCGACCTCGCCGAAGAGGGGATGACCATGCTCTGCGTCACGCATGAGATGGGGTTCGCCCGCAATGTTGCCGATCGGGTGATCTTCATGGACCGCGGCGAGATCGTCGAAATGGCGCCGCCAGATCGCTTCTTCGATGCGCCGGAGCAGGAACGCACCCGAAACTTTCTCGGGCAGATCAGTCACTGATGACGGTGTCTCGACAAACAGCAGCGGCCATCGAGACCCGCTTACAAATCTGATGCAGCGGTGCCGGGAGGATCGGCTCCGACCTTTCGGATGGTCATGCAGTTTCGATTGCCAGGCGGCGACCAGCATGGACGCAGCTGCCAACGACGGGATTCTCTGAATGCGTCCCTGGTGCCGAGCGCCGAAGACCAAGTCGGCATGAGCCATCCGCGACGCGCCCAGCCAGTTCTCTGCAGGCGCCGTGATTCGCTCCGACTACATGGCGAACGCGGTCGCGACGCTCGGCGTCCAGACGCTCCCATGCCGCGAAACGATCGGAATCTCACCCAGGCGACGCATGTTCGAACGACCGGTTCGAACTCGCCGAAAACTTCGCCCGGTTTCGCTTGACACCCCCCATGCTTCTACGTAAACGACCGCCTCACAAGCCGTTGCAAAGCGGTCGAGCGCGGGTGTAGCTCAGTCGGTTAGAGTGCCGGCCTGTCACGCCGGAGGTCGCGGGTTCGAGCCCCGTCACTCGCGCCATTTTTCTCCTGAGTTGGCATCTCGTTTGCCGCACTCTGGGTCCTTTCTCCTAGACTTTGCACGCGGTCCGGGCTTCCGACACATCGCCCTGTTGGATGCGCCGAAAGCTTGCCTCTCCCAACAGAAGGCGATAGGTCTCGCCGCATTGCGAAGAGGGCCCGGTCGCTTCGCCGCATTGATCCGTCAGCGTGATCGCGTAGCTATCGGAGAGAGGCGATCAAACCGGCCGCTCCTTGCTTAAGGACGGCGCTGAGCAGGCACTGGCTCGGCATTCGCCACACCCCTGGTCGTCTAGACCCTTGAATGAGGCCGCCATGAGCGCGTTGCTCGCATCCTATCTGCCGATCGTCATCTTTGTCGGCGTCGCATTGTTCATCGGACTTGCGCTGTTGGTTTCGCCATTTTTGGTGGCGTTCAAAGCGCCTGACGACGAAAAACTGTCGGCCTACGAGTGCGGCTTCGACGCCTTCGACGATTCGCGGATGCGGTTCGATGTGCGGTTTTATCTGGTGTCGATTCTCTTCATCATCTTCGATCTGGAAGTCGCCTTCCTGTTTCCCTGGGCCGCAAGCTTCGGTCATGTCGGCTGGTTCGGCCTGTGGTCGATGATGGCATTTCTCGGCGTGCTGACGGTCGGTTTCATCTACGAATGGAAGAAGGGAGCGCTGGAATGGAATTGATCCGCAACGTCCATCCCCAGGTTGCGCTTTCGGCCGCGACCGACATTTCGCATTCGCGCACCGTCGCGCCGACGGCCGATCCGTTTGTCACCGATGTCAACAACGAGCTGGCCGACAAGGGCTTTCTCGTCACCTCGACCGACGACCTGATCCAGTGGGCGCGCACAGGCTCGCTGATGTGGATGACCTTCGGGCTGGCCTGCTGCGCCGTCGAGATGATGCAGATGTCGATGCCGCGCTACGACGCCGAGCGCTTCGGTTTCGCGCCTCGTGCCTCGCCGCGCCAGTCCGACGTGATGATCGTCGCCGGCACGCTGACCAACAAGATGGCCCCGGCGCTGCGCAAAGTTTACGACCAGATGCCTGAGCCGCGCTACGTGATCTCCATGGGCTCCTGCGCCAATGGCGGTGGCTATTACCATTATTCCTACTCGGTGGTGCGTGGCTGCGATCGCGTGGTTCCGGTCGACATTTACGTTCCGGGCTGTCCGCCGACCGCCGAGGCACTGCTCTACGGCGTGCTGCTTCTGCAAAAGAAAATTCGCCGCACCGGCACGATCGAGCGCTGAGGGCTTTTCAGATGGTTCGCGATTTCGCCACGACCGACATGGCCGATTACGTTTCTGAAACGCTGGGCTCCACGCTCGTGCATCACGAGATGGCCTTCGGCGAATTGACGTTGACTGTCGCGCCAGAGGACATCGTCAAGGTGACGACCTTCCTGCGCGACGATCCGCAGTGCCAGTTCATCAACTTCACCGATCTTTGCGGCGTCGACTATCCCGAGCGCGAAAAGCGCTTCGAGGTGGTCTATCATTTCCTTTCGCCACGGCAGAACCAGCGTATCCGGGTCAAGGTCCGAACCGCCGAGGATGATCCGGTGCCTTCAATTTTCTCGGTGTTTCCGGCGGCTGACTGGTTTGAGCGCGAAGCCTACGACTTCTATGGCATCCTGTTCACCGGTCATCCCGATTTGCGTCGCATCCTGACCGACTACGGCTTCGAGGGGCATCCGCTGCGGAAGGACTTCCCGCTGACCGGCTTCGTCGAGGTTCATTACGACGAAGAAAAGAAGCAGGTCGTCTACGAGCCGGTCGAACTGCGCCAGGAGTTCCGCAATTTCGACTTCCTGTCGCCCTGGGAAGGCACCGAATACGTGCTGCCGGGCGACGAGAAGGCCAAGCAATAAGGCGTTCGAAGGGCCGCCAATGGCGGCCGGTTTCGCAGCGCATCGACCCGTTGGATGTCGGCGGAGAATATCCCGTCGTCATCGAGCCGCATGAGGACAGCCCATGGCTGAGATCGACGTCCGCAACTTCAACATCAATTTCGGGCCGCAGCATCCCGCGGCCCACGGCGTTTTGCGCCTCGTGCTGGAACTCGACGGTGAAGTGGTCGAGCGGGTCGACCCGCATATCGGCCTTCTCCACCGTGGCACCGAGAAGCTGATCGAGCACAAGACCTATCTCCA
>JBBSUS010000248.1:0-4835 GCA_038234195.1 Hyphomicrobiales bacterium
CCGCGTTCCATGTCGCGGTTCCCTCATGGGGTGTCGGAACCGGCGGCACGCGCTTCGCCCGCTTTCCGGGCCCCGGCGAGCCCCACGGCATCTTCGAGAAGCTCGCCGATTGCGCCGTCATCCAGCAGCTTTGCCGGGCAACGCCCACCGTATCGCCGCATTTTCCCTGGGACAGGGCCGATCCGCGCGAGATGAAGGAAACGGCGGCAGGGCTGGGCCTGACGTTCGATGCGATGAATTCCAACACCTTCCAGGATCACCCGAACGACCCGAACCAGCCTCTCTCCTACAAGTTCGGTTCGCTCTCCCATGTCGACAAGGCGGTGCGCGATCAGGCCATCGCCCACAATGTCGAGACGATCGAACTCGGCGAAAAGCTCGGCTCCACCGCGCTGACCGTCTGGATCGGCGACGGTTCGAACTTTGCCGGCCAGGTCGATCTTGGCCGCGCCTTCGACCGCTATCTCGATTCGATGAAGCAGATCGTGGACAGGCTGCCTGCCGGCTGGCGCGTCTTTTCCGAACACAAGATGTACGAGCCGGCCTTCTATTCCTCGGTGGTGCAGGACTGGGGCACCAATTTGATGATTGCCCAGGAGCTTGGTGAGGCCGCCTTTTGTCTCGTCGATCTCGGCCATCATGCGCCGAACGCCAATATCGAGCAGATCGTGTCGCGATTGATCAGGGCGAAGAAGCTCGGCGGCTTTCACTTCAACGATTCCAAATATGGTGACGACGACCTGGACGCCGGTTCGATCGATCCGTTCCGCTTGTTCCTGGTCTTCAACGAACTCGTCGGCGCGGGCGCGGCGCTCGACGCCCTCAAGCCGGCGCACATGATCGACCAGTCGCACAACGTCACCGACCCGATCGAGAGTTTGATCCGCTCGGCCGGCGAGATTCGCAGGGCCTACGCACAGGCATTGCTTGTCGATCGCCAGGCCCTCGCCGGATTCCAGGACGACAACGACGCGTTAATGGCATCGGAGACGCTGAAGGCCGGCTTTCGCACGGACGTGGAGCCGGTTCTCCAGCGCGCGCGGCTTCTCGCCGGCGGTGCGATCGATCCGGTCTCGACATATCGCGCCAGCGGCTATCGCCAGGCTGTGGCACGACAACGCCCAGCGTCCACCGGCGTGGGTGGCGGCATCGTGTGACGGTCGACTGACGGTCGACGCCGAAAGTACGTTCATTAGCGCGCCATGACCACACGCGGTGTTGCGAAGCGCCGGTCGGCGTTCTGTTCTGGATTCCTCACCGTGCGTCGCATCGGATCCATGTGCGATCGAATGGCCTCGAGCCCAGCAGGCGCGATCTTGAAGCGGCTCCCGCTTTCTTGGCGGACGATGCGGCGCGCGGCCGATTGGAGCGAAAATGGCGGCCGATATCACCGCTTTGCGGCACCGTTCGCGATAAGGGATGCGGCAAAGGTGGGGGTGAGCGTCTCGTAACTGTCGATGATTGCGCTCGCGCCTTCACGCGCGCTGGCTGCCGGGGCATAACCGAATTCGACGAGGATTGAGGGAACGCCGGCGTTGATCGCCGTATCGATATCGGTATCCGTGTCGCCGATCATCACGGCGTTCCACGCTGTCCCGCCGGCCCGAGCAATCGTTTCGGTGAGATGTAGAGGATCCGGCTTGTAGCGCGCGAACGTATCGGCACCGCAGATCGCCGCAAAGCGCCGAGCAAGACCCAGCGCTTCGAGCAGCTTGACCGCGAGCCGCTCGTACTTGTTGGTGCAGATGGCCAAACGCCAACCGGCCGCCTCGAAACGTTCGAGCGCCGCAATCGCACCAGGAAATGGGCGCGACTCGACCGCGATATGATCGGCGTAATAGGCGATGAAGCGATCGACCTGCATATCCATCTCGGCATCGCTGAGATCGCGGCCTGCGAGGCGATAGGCCTCGCGCAGCATCACCTTGGCGCCATGGCCTGCATGCGGGCGGACGATCTCCAGTTCCAGCCGCTCAAGTCCGACGCTCGACAGGCAATGGTTCAGGCTTTCGGCCAGGTCAGGGGCGGTGTCGACCAGGGTGCCATCGAGATCGAAGACCGCCAGCGGCGGCACGTCGCGTCCGGCCTTTGCCGCTTGCGAGGCACCCGCCGGAAAAGCCGCGGATATCGCGGCCGTGGGAACTGGGGCGGTCTGGGACATGGTGACTTCCATAACTCGGACGATTGACCGTCGCAAAACGACGGAGACATCGGCGAGAGCGCAGGGCTCACGTTGGACACCGCGCGGATAGCACGAAGTCTGCGCACTCTTCCACCGCGCGTTCGGCACGGACCGATCGACGACGCTCCGAAGTAACTCCTGGACGCGCATGTTTCAGAACGCGGCGAGCGCATGCGCTCGCTGTTCCACCCGGGGGCCTCTAGCCCGCATGCCGTGGCGCGGCCCCTTCATCGACAGGTCGAAGCCGAGCCGCTAGACGAAGGGCCAAGGAAACCGGAGGATCAGATGGTGGACGCAGGTCAGTTGAAGAAACGTGCGGGCGAAGCGGCGCTGGCTTATGTCGAGGATGGCATGAAGATCGGTA
This sequence comes from Hyphomicrobiales bacterium, assembly GCA_038234195.1. Lineage (GTDB taxonomy): Bacteria > Pseudomonadota > Alphaproteobacteria > Rhizobiales > Rhizobiaceae > Aurantimonas. The sequence continues at coordinate 2,547 of JBBSUS010000248.1, forward strand.
TCGGCACCGGCACCACCGCCGAAGCCTTCGTTCGGGTGCTTGCCGAGCGGATCGACGCAGGGCTGGATATCGTCGGCATCGCGACCTCCGATCGCACCGAAAAGCTCTGCCGCCAGCTGGGCGTACGGATGGCGACGCTGGAGACCGTGCCGGAACTCGATCTCACCATCGACGGCGCCGACGAGGTCGACGGCAAGCTGAACCTGATCAAGGGCGGCGGCGGCGCGCTGTTGCGCGAGAAGATCGTCGCGGCGGCCTCCAGGCAGGTCCTCATCGTTGCCGACGAAACCAAGAAGGTCGAGACCTTGGGCGCCTTTCCGCTGCCGATCGAGATCAACGGCTTCGGCATGGTCGCGACCTATCTGGCCGTCCAGAAGGCTGCGGCCAAACTCGGTCTTGAAGGTGAGATGACGCTTCGCCGCGCTGGCGAGGACGCCTACATTACCGACAGCGGGCATCTGATCCTTGACGCATCTTTTGGCCGCATTCCCGATCCAGAAGCCCTGTCCGACGCGCTGCTCAGGGTGCCGGGTGTTGTCGAGCATGGGCTTTTCATCGGTGTCGCGACCCACGTGATTCTTGCCGGGGAGGGCGGGATCGAGACGCTGGACGCCTGATGGCCGATTTTTGGTGCGAGCCGAGCGGCAGAGGCCGCCGTCGGCGTCGTAACTGGCGCAGCGACGGCCTTGCCGAATACCGGACGGCGAGTCGGCCTATGCCCGTCTTCAGCCTGAACGAAGCCCAGGCCTTGCCAGCGCCGACCACCTTCCAATAGTCATTTCCCGCGCACCAACGATTTCAAGTGACGCGGAACCAGACGGAGACAGACCCCAATGACCTTCATCGATCTGACGCGCCCGGTTCGCACGCTTTCGGCGGCGCTGGCGCTTGTTGCCATGCCGCTTGCCGTAACGACGGCGTTCGTCGGTCCGGCGGTGGCGCAGACCAGCGACCAGCCAGCCGGCGCCGCGAAAGCTCCCGCCGATCAGGCGACCCAGCCGGAGCCGGATGTTACGCCGGCGCATCTGGCCGCTGCGCGCGCTGCGATCAAGGCGATCTCGGCGACCGACCAGTTCGACAATCTGCTGCCGAACGCCGCTACCCAGGTCAAATCCGAGTTCATCCCGAACAATCCCGACAAGGAGAGCCAGATCTCCGACATGGTCGACGAGCGCGCCCTGAAGCTCGCTTCCCGTCGCGGCGACCTCGAAAACGAAGTCGCACGGATTTACGCCAAGATGTTCACCGAGGACGAACTGAACCAGATCGCCAAGTTCTACAGTTCGGAGGCCGGCAAGAAGTTGCTCGCGCAGGGGCCTGCGGCGACCCGCGAAATGATGCAGTCGGCCGAAGTGTGGAGCAACGGCATCATGCGCGACCTCCGGCAGTCGGCGATGGAGGGAATGAACGAAATCTATGGCAGTGCCAAGCCGGGCGATGCAGCGGCGGCGGAAGGCACAGCAGCTTCGGCGGGCGCTGCGACGGCGCCGGCCAAGTAAGGATCGGGGCCGCCTCTCTGCGGCCAGCGGCGCCGTTTTCGCAGCCGGCGGTTTATCAATCCACCAGACGAGGCGGCACCGTGTGAAACGGTCGCCGCCTTTTCCTTGTCCGGCAGTTCGCCTACATCGGCGGGAACTCGCTAGCGACGCGCCGGCGATCGGGGCTGTGGCCCCGATGGGGTTTTGCGGGGCGAAGGCGCACTTGCCACTTATCAAGACGACCGACGGGATGACCAACATGAGCGAACTCCGCTACGACTTCGACCTCTTCGTCATCGGCGGCGGCTCGGGCGGCGTGCGGGCGGCGCGCCGGACAGCATCCCTCGGCCTGAAGGTCGGCATCGCCGAGGAATACCGCTACGGCGGCACCTGCGTGATTCGCGGCTGCGTGCCGAAGAAGCTCTTCGTCTATGCCTCGCAATTCTCCGAGGCCCACGAAGACGCGGCCGGCTACGGCTGGAGCTTCGGCGAGGCGCGCTTCGACTGGACGACGCTGATGGCGAACAAGGACAAGGAGATCGAGCGGCTCGAAAACGCCTATCGTACGAATGTCGCCAAGTCCGGCGCCGAGGTCTTCGACAGCCGCGCCGAATTGGAAGGGCCGCACGACATCAGGCTGCTGTCCGAAGACCGCATCGTCACGGCCGACAAGATCATAATCGCGACCGGTGGCAGACCCTCGCTGCCCAATGAACTGCCGGGCGTCGAGCATTGTATCGATTCCAACGCGGCCTTCCATCTCAAGCAGTTGCCGAAGGCCATCGCGATTCTCGGCGGCGGCTACATCGCG
>JBBSUS010000249.1:0-4823 GCA_038234195.1 Hyphomicrobiales bacterium
AGCGCTGCGTGTTGAGCGAAATGCCGGTGGTGTACATGTGGTGGGCCCACACGACGAAGCCGACGACGCCGATCGCGACCATGGCATAGGCCATGCCGAGATAGCCGAAGACCGGCTTCTTGGAGAAGGTCGAGATGACATGGCTGACGATGCCGAAGCCCGGCAGGATCAGGATGTAGACTTCCGGGTGGCCGAAGAACCAGAACAGGTGCTGGAACAGGACCGGATCACCGCCGCCGGCCGGCTCGAAGAAGGTCGTGCCGAAATTGCGGTCGGTCAGAAGCATGGTGATCGCACCGGCCAGGACCGGCAGCGACAGAAGCAGCAGGAAGGCGGTGACGAGCTGCGACCAGACACAGAGCGGCATCTTGTGCAGCGTCATGCCGGGAGCGCGCATGTTGAGGATGGTCGTGATCAGGTTGATGGCACCGAGGATCGACGACGCGCCGGCCAGGTGAAGCGCGAAGATGGCAAGGTCGACCGCGGGTCCGGGATGACCGGTGACCGACAGCGGCGGATACATCGTCCAGCCGGTGCCGGCGCCGTTGGTGCCGGGCGCGCCCTCGACGAACATCGACAGGATGAGCAAGAGGAAGGCCGGAACGATCAGCCAAAAAGCGATGTTGTTGACCCGCGGAAAGGCCGTATCCGGCGCGCCGATCATCAGCGGCACGAAATAGTTTCCGAAGCCGCCGATCAGCGCCGGCATCACCACGAAGAAGATCATGATCAGGCCATGACCTGTGGTGACGACGTTGTACATCTGCGGATCGCCGAAGATCTGAAGACCCGGCTCCTGCAATTCCATGCGCATCAGGATCGAAAGCCCAGCGCCGACAACGCCGGCGCACATGGCGAAGATCAGATAGAGGACTCCGATGTCCTTGTTGTTGGTCGAATAGACCCACCGCACCCAGAAACCGGGGGTGTGATCGTCATGGGCAGCAGCACCATAAGCCATCGCGTTTTCCCTAACCCTTTCGTGTCTTCAGCGACCGGCGACGGCAACGTTGCCGTTGTCGGTCGCAATTTCGGCGGTCAGCTGCTTGTTGGCCGCACCGACGTCGCCGCCGGCAGCCGGGTACCATTTTGCAAACTGTTCCTTCGAGACCACCCGAAGGCCGATCGGCATGTTCGCGTGGTTCTGGCCGCACAGTTCCGAGCACTGGCCGTAGAAGATGCCCTCCTTCAAGGGCTCCATCCAGTACTCGTTGAGCCGGCCCGGCACCGCGTCGACCTTCACGCCCATGGACGGAAGGGCGAATGAGTGAATCACGTCGGCCGAGGTCGTGATGATGCGGATCACCGTGTTGACCGGAACGACGAGTTCGTTGTCGACGGCCAGAAGCCGAGGATAGACCTTGATGTCGCCCTTTGCGGCGGCAGCGGCGTCCTGGTCGGCGAGCGAGTCGGTCAGCTGCGCCAGCGGATAGGAATCGAACGCCACCTGCTGGGCCTGAGCCAGTGGTGAATCCTTCGTCGGCTGATACTCGTACCCCCAGTACCACTGGTAGCCGGTGGCCTTGACGGTCAGCTCCGGCTCGCTCGGCGGATTGTATTGGGCGGTCAGCAGCTGAAACGACGGGATCGCCAGGAAGAGCAGGATGATCACCGGCGCGACGGTCCAGATCACTTCGATCATCGTATTGTGGCTGGTGCGCGAGGCGACGGGATTGCGCTTTTCGCCGAACTTCCAGCAGGCGAAAACGAGCAGCGCCGCCACGAGAGCCGTGATCGGGACGATGAACCAGAGCGTATAGGTCGAGAACCAGTGAATCTGCTGCTCGATCGGCGACAGCGCCTCCTGCAGCGAGATCTGCCACGGATGCGGCTGGCCGGGAATCTGCGCGACGTCCTGAGCGAAGGCTGCGCTCGAGCCGGCAAATACGCCCGTCGCGGCGATGATCGATCGTTTCACTGGCAAGTCTCCCCGTCGCGCGTCGCACGAAATGGTCAGGTCAAATTTCGATGGGACGGATAGCGCCGGACACAAGCAAACGCCAGCGTCCGTCATGGGAATTATCCGCGATCTGACCAGCGACGCCCCGTTACAATCACGAAAGCGGCGCATTCGCAATATGTTGGAACCATTCCGGACTTGCGACAAATTCGGCCGGCTCGACGTGTGCGCCTTGCCTGGAAGGGCTTCGGCCTTGCGGCGTCCCAGCCGTACGGGGTCGGTGCTGTGGCCCGAAGGGTACGGCGAGCCGCAAAGCGGAACGTTCGCCGGGACATCGAGCAAACGTTTTGCGCCGCGGTCACCGGTAACCATTTGTTTGCCATATCCGGAGCACAGTGAGGAGGCCCCTGATTCGGAATATGTCATGACCTACGCTTTGAAAGTCCTGTTGGCCGCCGGCGCCCTCGCGTTCGGTATCGGGTCATCCGCGCCTGCCTTCGCCCAGGCGGGAACGACCGGAACAGTGAAGTCCAAGCACGGGGCATGGGCGGTGGTCTGCGACCAGCCGGCTGGCGCCACCGGCGAGCAATGCGCCCTTCTGCAAAATGTCGTCGCCGAGGACCGGCCCGAGATCGGCCTGTCGATCGTCGCGCTCAAGACCGCCGACAAGCAGGCCCGCATCCTGCGGGTGCTGGCGCCGCTGGGTATCCTCCTGCCGAACGGCCTGGGCCTTTACGTCGACGGCAAGGACATCGGCCGGGCGCAGTTCGTGCGCTGCTTCGCCGATGGCTGCTTTGCCGAGGTCGTGCTCGCCGACGAACTCCTCAAAACGCTATCGGCCGGCAAGAGCGCGACCTTCATCGTCTTCCAGACCCCGGAACAGGGCATCGGCATCCCCGTCGACCTCAACGGCTTCAAGGACGGGTTTGCGGCTTTGCCGTGATGACAGGTTAGAGGGGTAGGGCCAGGCCCAAAAAGGGCCTTTGCCTACCCGCTTCGTCATCCTCGTGCGCAGCACGGGGATCCATGCCTAAGCCCTTGCACGTCGGGGTCGGTCGAGAATGACCGCTTTCGAGCGACAGTGCTCGTCATTTCCCGTTCTGGCATGGATCCCCGCCTGCGGCGAGGATGACGAAGGTTCCGGGAACTGCCCGTCGGCGGTCTTGCTGCAGTGATCTGCCGCGCTTGGAACTGATCGCCGGCCGGCTTATCTGTCGGCCAACACGGTCCGAGGAGTAACCCCATGGCACTCGCTAATTCGCTGCCCAATTCTCTCATCGAGCGCTTCGACATCTCGCGTGCCGAAATCGATGCCATCCTCGGCGAGACCTTGTCGGGCGCCGATGACGGCGAGCTCTTCCTGGAATATCGCGAATCGGAATCGCTGGTCTTCGACAATGGTCGGCTGAAATCCGGCAATTTCTCCACCGACCAGGGCTTTGGCTTGCGCGCCGTGGCCGGCGAGGCTGTCGGCTTTGCCCATTCCGGCGAGTTCTCCAAGGGCGCACTGAAGCGCGCGGCCGACGCGGTCGGCGCGGTCAAGACCGGCCATCGCGGCACCTATGCCGAGGCGCCGGTCGGCACCAATGCGAGGCTTTATGGCGACGAGAATCCGATTCCCACGCCGGGCTTCGAGGACAAGGTCAAGCTGCTTCAGGCGATCGACGCCTATGTGCGCGGCAAGGGCGACGACGTGCGCCAAGTCTCCGCGACGCTGGGCGCCAGTTGGCAAACCGTCGAGATCCTGCGCGCCGACGGCCGACTGGTGAAGGACATCCGTCCGCTGGTTCGCATCAACGTCTCGGTCGTCTGCGGCGAGGGCGATCGGCAGGAGACCGGCTCCTTCGGCGCGGGCGGGCGCACCGGCTTCGGCGAATTCATGGTCACCGACACCTGGCAGGGCATCGCAGACAAGGCGCTTGATCAGGCCCGCATCAACCTTCGGGCGGTCGCCGCACCGGCCGGCACCTTCGACATCGTTCTGTCGTCCGGCTGGCCCGGCGTCATGCTGCACGAGGCAGTCGGCCACGGCCTCGAAGGCGACTTCAACCGCAAGAAGACCTCCGCCTTCGCCGGTCTGATGGGCACACAGGTCGCCGCCAGGGGCGTCACCGTCGTCGATGACGGCACCATTTCCGAAAAGCGTGGCTCGCTGACCATCGACGACGAGGGCACACCGACCAATCGGACGGTCCTGATCGAGGACGGCAAGCTCGTCGGCTACATGCAGGATCGTCAGAACGCCCGGCTGATGGGCATGGCCGCGACCGGCAACGGCCGCCGCCAGTCCTATGCGCACTCACCGATGCCGCGCATGACCAATACGATGATGCTGGAAGGCCAGCACACGCCCGAAGAGATCATCTCCTCGGTCAAGGACGGCATCTACGCCGTCTCCTTCGGCGGCGGCCAGGTCGACATCACCTCCGGCAAGTTCGTCTTCGCCTGCACCGAGGCCTATCGCATCCGCGGCGGCGTGGTCGCCGAGCCCGTCAAGGGCGCCATGCTGATCGGCAACGGCCCCGAGGCCATGCACCGCGTCTCCATGGTCGGCAACGACGTCGCGCTCGACACCGGTATCGGCATGTGCGGCAAGAACGGCCAGGGTGTCCCCGTCGGCGTCGGCCAGCCGCATCTCAGGATGGACCAGGTGACGGTCGGCGGCACCGAGGGGTGAGAAGATACTTTTTTAGCTGTTAGGTACCGACATTGGGGCGAGCCGATAGTTAGGTATGCGTGTTCGATGAACTCGATACAGAACCGGCGCCACGGTATGCAGCAGGGATGAGACGTTTTCAGTTCGCGTTCGCCTGGGCGCTTTGTCGCCATGATCGACGGCCGTCCGGCATTCGTTCCCGCGCCGCTCCGTCCCGAGCTGTTTCTTGGCGATCTTTTCGACCAGTACGGGACGGCCATGGCCGCG
>JBBSUS010000250.1:0-4817 GCA_038234195.1 Hyphomicrobiales bacterium
GGATGTTCGAGGAACTTGTGGATCGCCTAGCTCTACGTCCCGAGCCGCTGGCCTACAATGCGCTGATCGTCAGCATCGATGCGCTGTCCTTCATGACGCGGTTCTGAGCAGATCGTGCCGAAAGGCAGCCTCTGATCATCATTTTGCGGGCATGTTTATGCCCCTGAAGACGGTCCATCCAGCCCCATCGCCGGCGAGCGGTTTTGCTCGACGATATCCCGCGCGCCATGCGGCAGCGGTTACCTCTCCACCCCAAGGATCGACCATGGACACTCTCGCCTCGGGCCTGGCGCAGCGCTTCATCGCGCGTATCGAAAGCCGCGAGGCGGTGATCGGCCTCGTCGGCCTCGGCTATGCCGGCCTGCCGCTGGTTCTCGCCTGCGAGGAGGCGGGCTTTGCCTGCATCGGCTTCGACATCGATCCGGTGAAGATCGAAAAGCTCGCGCGCGGCGAGACCTATATCCACCACATCCCGGACGAACGCATCGAGGCGCTGAACGCGTCGGGCCGTTTTTCCGCCACCACGGATTTCGCGCGCGTTGCCGAGGTGGATGTCGTGGTGATCTGTGTGCCGACGCCGCTGTCGGAGCACCGGGAGCCCGACATGACCTATGTGGTCGCGACGGCCGAGGCAATTGCGCCGCATCTGAAGGCTGGCCAACTTGTCTCGCTGGAATCGACAACCTACCCGACCACGTCGGAGGGCCTGCTCAAGGCCGTCCTCGAAAAGCACAGCCTCTTGAGCGCCGACCGGGACCTCGCACTTTGCTTTTCGCCCGAGCGCGAGGACCCCGGCAATCTCGATTTCGATACGGTGACGATCCCCAAGGTGGTCGGCGCCGACACGATTGCGGCCGGCGACATGGCCTGCGCGTTCTACCAGGCGGTGGTCGGCGAGGTGGTGCGGGTAGAATCCATGCGTACGGCCGAGGCGGTCAAGCTCACCGAGAACATCTTTCGCTCGGTCAATATCGCGCTGGTGAACGAGTTGAAGGTGATCTTCGACCGCATGGACATCGACGTCTTCCGCGTCGTCGACGCGGCAGCGACCAAGCCCTTCGGCTTCATGCCGTTCTATCCGGGCCCTGGCGTCGGCGGCCACTGCATCCCGGTCGACCCGTTCTATCTCACGTGGAAGGCTCGCGAGTATGGCCTCCACACCCGCTTCGTGGAACTGGCCGGCGAGATCAATTCGGCGATGCCGCAGCGCGTCGTCGATCGTCTGGTTGACGCCCTGTCAGACCGGCTGAAGCTCGCCATCAACGGCGCGAAGATCCTCGTTGTCGGCCTCGCTTACAAGAAGAATGTCGACGACACCCGCGAGAGCCCGTCGATCACGCTGATCGAACTGCTGAAGGCGCGCGGCGCCGAGGTTTCCTATCACGACCCCTATGTGCCGGTGTTTCCAATCACCCGCGATCATGCCCCGCTCGCCGGCATGCCTTCGGCCGCATGGACCGCGGAGACACTGTCGGGCTTTGACGCGGCGATCATCGCGACGAACCACGACGGCCTGGATCTGCGGCTTCTGGCGGAAAGCGTGCCGCTGGTGGTGGACACGCGGGACGCGATGCGTGCGATGGCGGGGGAGTTTGCAGGGAAGGTGGTGCGGGGCTGATGGGAGAGGCCGCGTTTCGACACATGCGCAGTCAAAATGCAGCAGTGTCCGGTCGTGGTGCTCACCGTTTCCCTCGTGGGTCTTGGTCCGTGACACGAAGTGATCGCGGCTGGCCCGAATGGGAAACCCGAAGGCGCGAACGTCCGCCATAACCCACTGCCGTCTGGGAAATGGGGGTTTGCGACCGATTGTCTGGCATTGTGCTCGGGCCGAACGCGGCGCCTCGACGTTGAGGCGCCGGCCAAAGACGGGTTAGCTGCCGCGATATGTCGTATAGCCAAACGGGCTCAGGAGCAGCGGAATGTGGTAGTGCTGCGTGGTATCCTCGATCGTGAAAGGGATCGTGATCTCCGGGAAGAACGTGGCGTGGCCCTGTTTCTTGTAATAGTCGCCGGTCGCGAAATCGACGCGATAATCGCCTTTTTCGAACGTCTGGTCGGTGGGAAACAGCGCGGAAATACGACCGCTGGCCTCGGTGACCGATTGGGCGATCTCCTTCCAGGTGTCGCCGTCCTTCTTTTCCAGAACCACTGCCACGCCGGCGGCGGGTTTTCCGTCTTCGGTGCTCAGAACATGGACGCTGATCGGGTTCTTCTGTTCCTGTGCGTGAGCGGCGATGACGGGGGACAGGATAAGGGCTGAGGCGATAAGCAGGTGTCGCATGAGATTTCCTCGCTGGTTGTGACGATCGGGCGCTTGCAAAGCGGTATGATCCGCGAGGCCGTCGTCATCGATATTCTGTGAACTAGCGCGGGACCGATTTTGCGATTAGGCCTTTGGAAAGCCATGGACCTTCATACGGAATTTGAAAATCTCGTAACTCGATAACGTTGCCACCTTCGTGCGTGTCTACGAACTCGGCGGTATGTCGTCCGCGGCCCGTGATCTGCGAATCTCCCCGGCAGTCGCTTCAGCACGCGTGTCACAACTCGAGACCCATCTGGGCGTGAGGCTGTTCCAGAGAACGACGCGCAAGCTGACGCCGACGGAGCAGGGCGACATTTTCTACGATGGCGCGCTGCAGGTCCTGGCCGCGGTCGTCGAAGCGGAATCCGGCGTCAGCGAGGTCACGGACAATCCACGCGGCCTCCTGCATGTTGCAGCGCCGCTCGGGCTCGGACGGCGGTTGATCGCCCCGAATGTGCCGGCTTTCGTTGCGAAGTATCCCAGCCTGAACGTCCGGCTGCGCCTGAGCGACCATCCGGTCGACCTGACGGCGGAGGGGCTCAACGCTGCCTTCATCCTCGGGCGTCCTGCCGTTTCCGATCTGATGCTCCGCCCCATCGCAAGTTGCCGGCGGGTTCTCTGTGCAAGCCCGGACTATCTTGAACGGCATGGCCGTCCCACGTCGGGTCGAGATCTTGAATCCGGCACGCACAATTGCCTGAACCTGCGATTTCCCGGTGCCACGGAATTTCGCTGGGACTTGCAGACGCAAACGGGTTCGAAAAAATTCGCGGTCACGGGACGTTTCGAAAGCGACGACGGCGACGTCCTGACGGATTGGGCCCGGGCCGGCGAGGGAATTGCCTTGAAGCCGGTGTTCGAGGTCGCCGAGGATCTTAGGAGAGGGTGCCTGGTGACCGTGCTGGACAAGACGCCGCCTCTGCCCGTGCAGATCGCATGCGTCTACACACACCGACGTCATCAAGATCCGAAGACCCGGCTCTTCATGGAGTTTTTCGCCGCTCGGATCAAAGAGGCGGTGATGGACACCCACACGGGACCCGACCGCCCTTGAAGCACCGGATCTAATCCACCACCCCTAATACGGCAATGCAATCTCCCTGCTTGACCAGCCCCGGAAAGTGCCGCGCGGCCAGGATGCCGTCCATCTTGGCGGTGTATTCGTAGGGCGCGCAACCGGTGCGGTCGATGGACCAGGCTCTGCCGATCGGTTCGCCCTTCTTCACCGCGTCGCCGAGGTCGACGAGGGGCTCCATCATGCCGTCGATCTCGGAGAAGGTGAAGCAATCCTCGTTCGGCATGTCGAGCCAGCGGCTCGGGCGCTCCTCGACCTCGCCTTCCAGGATGCCGGCATGACGCAAAAGATTGGCAACGCCCCGCTTGGCGATGGCGACGGTTCGGGCCGTCGCCGTGCCGCCGCCGCCGAGTTCGGTGGTCACGAAAATCTTGCCCATCGCCTCTGCCGTTGTGTCCAGCATGCCGACGGCGTCGATCTCCAGCATCTTCACCGACCAAGGCGCGCCACAGGCGGCAACGGCCGCAAAGCACGCCGCTTCCTGGGTCTTGTCGTCGAGAATGTGGGCGGCGGCGAAGGGCAGGAAGTCGAGTGTCTTGCCGCCCGAATGATAGTCGAGGACGATGTCGGCCATCGGCAGGAGGTTGCGGGTGACGTAGTCGGCGATCTTGCCGGTCGGGCTGCCGAACGGCGCGCCCGGGAAGGACCGGTTGAGATTGCCCTTGTCGATCGGCGAAGTGCGCGTGCCCGCCCTGAAGGCGGGATAGTTGAGTGCCGGTACGATGATGACCCGGCCGGTGATGTCGGCCGGGTCGAGGGTGCGGGCGAGATCGAAGAGCGCGATCGGCCCCTCGTATTCGTCGCCATGGTTGCCGCCGGTGAGCAGTGCGGTCGGGCCGGCGCCATTATTCGCCACCGTAATCGGTGTCAGGATCGAGCCCCAGGCACTGTCGTCGCGGCTGTAGGGCAGGCGCAGATAGCCGTGCTGGAGCCCGTCGCGTTCGTAATCGACCGTCGAGAAGATCGCAGAAGGGATGCATGTTTCATCGACGGCGGACATGCCTTCAGTCCTTCACGAAGAGCTTGCGCGGCACGTTGGCCAGAAGGTCCACGCCGGTTTCGGTGATGGCGATCGATTCGGTGATTTCGAGGCCCATGTCCTCCATCCAGAGGCCGGTCATGAAGTGAAACGTCATGCCAGGCTCGAGAACCGTCTTGTCGCCGGGGCGCAGGCTCATGGTGCGCTCGCCCCAGTCCGGCGGATAGCTGAGACCGATCGGGTATCCGGTGCGGTTGTCCTTGACGATGCCGTACTTCTTCAGGACCGCGAAGAAGGCATTGGCAATGTCCTCGCAGGTGTTGCCGGGCTTGGCCGCCTCGAGGCCTGCCTCCATGCCTTCGAGCGTCGCCTTTTCGGCGTCGAGGAAGGCCTGGGTCGGCTTGCCGAGGAAGATCGTGCGCGACAACGGGCAATGGTAGCGGTGGAAGCAGCCGGCC
>JBBSUS010000251.1:0-4811 GCA_038234195.1 Hyphomicrobiales bacterium
ATCCGGATTTATTGAACCGAATTGACGTCGCAAATGCATAGATCCCAAGCAGGAAACGAGCGGTCGCGCTTCTTGCCGATCGACGTCCATCTCGCGCATCGACGTCATCGCCGATGTGATGAAATCGTCCGGGATCGGCACGATCCGTTCCGGGCCCCGCCTCATCCGTCGCGGCGGCCTGCAGCGCCGCAAAGCATGAGGGCCCGATGGGCACAAAGCGCGACTGAACTGACTTGCAATCGAGGCCCTGCGAGAGTCGCGTCTTCTATCCGAGTGCGTGGCTCCCTCGTCGCGTACAAATAGAAGGGAACGATATCCCAGACCTTCCCGCTTCACCCGAACAAACGGGATGCGCGAGAACTGGCGACTTGCGTCGAAACGCGGAAACTCCTACGGAGCAAGGGCGGGCGATTAGCTCAGTTGGTAGAGCGCCTCGTTTACACCGAGGATGTCGGCAGTTCGAGCCTGTCATCGCCCACCATGCCAACCGCCGAAATTTCCTGAAGCCCTTGCTTCGCAAGACGTCCCGCAAAGAGCGGCGCTGCAAAAATGCGGGCGAGCCGATCGCTGGCGAGGTGCGACACACCTTGCAGCGTGACAGGCGGATCCCGGTACGGAACATCACAAAGCGACAACTGCGATCCCACCCCGACGGGAAACACACGCCCCCAGGGGCTTCCTGGGGTTCTACAATCGCCAAGACGGGCTCTGCAGTGACTGCGACGAGGCTTCGCGGCATCGTGAGACAATGCCGTTGGCTATTCGCCCGTGGAGGCAATCCAGAATCGGGCCAAGTCCATAGGACGCCTCTTTTCGAGCCAGCCAGACCTTAAATTTACGCCGCGTTTATGCTCATGGGCATTTTTGCGAATTGTCCGTTTATGCGATGTCGCCCTACTCCGTTGTGATCGAACAACAGGAGACTCCGTCCATGGCCGACCTCATTTTTCTCGCCCTCGGCATCGGGTTCTTTTTCGCTGCGGCCTTGGCTGTCGCCGGCTGCGAGCGAATCTGAGGAGTCCGGTCCATGAGCTTCGATCTCGTTTTGGGCGGACTCACCGCCTGCGGCCTTCTTGTCTATCTGGTTTACGCCCTCGTGCGCCCAGAGCGTTTTTGAGGAGGGTGACAGATGGCATCCGACTTCCTGCAGTTCGCGCTCTATGGCGCTGTTCTCGTCGCTCTCGCCTGGCCGCTCGGCGGCTTCATGGCGAAGGTCTTTTCGAATGAAGCGACGATCCTGACGCCCGTCCTGCAGCCGATCGAAACCGGATTGCTGGCGGCCTGTGGCATCGACCGAAACGGCGCAGGTCAGCACTGGACCCGCTACGCGCTGTCAGCCCTCGCCTTCAATCTGTGCGGCTTTGTTTTCCTCTATGCGTTGCTGCGCCTCCAGAACCATCTCCCGCTCAATCCGCAAGGCCTCGTCGGGCTATCGCCGGATCTGGCCTTCAACACCGCCGTCAGCTTCGTCACCAACACCAACTGGCAGGCCTATGGCGGCGAGACGACGATGTCGTATCTGAGCCAGATGGTGGGCCTGGCGGTCCAGAACTTCGTGTCGGCCGCGACGGGCATAGCGATCGGCGCGGCGGTGATCCGCGGCTTCTTCGGCCGCGAGACGAAGACGCTCGGCAATTTCTGGGTCGATCTCATCCGCTCGGTCCTCTACGTCCTGATGCCGTTGTCGATCGTCCTGGGGCTCTTCCTTGTCTGGCAGGGCGTACCGCAGAACTTTATGTCCTATGTCGACGCGACGACCCTCGAAGGCGTCCACCAGACGATCGCGCAGGGGCCGGCGGCATCGCAAATCGCGATCAAGCAACTCGGGACCAATGGCGGCGGCTTCTTCAATGCCAACTCCTCCGTGCCCTACGAGAATCCAACGCCGCTCTCCAACTTCGTCGAGATGCTGTCGCTTCTCCTGATCCCGGTGGCCTTCTGCTTCATGTTCGGCCGGATGGGACGCGACTCGCGTCAGGGCATCGCGATCTTCGCGGCCATGTCGATCCTCTTCGTCGCAGCCCTCGGCCTGACCTACGGTTCGGAAATCCAGGGCAACCCGCTCTATGCCTCGATGCCGATCGACCAGAGCGCCGGCAACATGGAGGGCAAGGAGGTCCGCTTCGGCACCGGTAACTCGGCGTTGTGGGCAACGGCCACGACGGCAGCCTCGAACGGCTCGGTCAACTCGATGCACGATAGCTATACGCCGTTGGGCATGCTGGCACCGATGTTGCAGATGCAAATCGGCGAGGTGGTCTTCGGCGGCGTTGGTTCGGGATTTTACGGCATGCTTCTCTTCGTCGTGCTGACCGTCTTCCTCGCCGGCCTCATGGTGGGACGCACGCCGGAGTATCTCGGCAAGAAGATCGAGGCGAAGGAGGTCAAGCTGTCTATCCTGACCTTCCTGGTCATGCCGCTGGGCGTTCTCGTCTTCGGTGCCATGGCTGCGCTGATCCCATCTGCCGCGGCGTGTGCTCAGATTGCCGGCCCGCACGGGCTGTCGGAAATTCTCTACGCCTACACATCGGCGACCGGAAACAACGGCTCCGCGTTCGCCGGCTTTGCCGCCAATACGCCCTATCACAACACCATGCAGGGCATCGCGATGCTGCTCGGACGATACGCGTTCATCGTCCCGATGCTGGCGGTCGCCGGCTCGCTCGCTGCCAAGAAGACCGCACCGGCCTCGACCGGAACGTTCCCGACCCACACACCGCTCTTCGTCATCCTGCTGGTCTGTGTCGTGCTGATCATCGGCGGCCTGACCTTTTTCCCGGCGCTGGCCCTCGGTCCGATCGCCGAACACGTCCAGATGCTCGCCGGCAAGACCTACTGAGGCGGATCGGCAAGCGGCTCGGCACTCGCCAGGCTCTTGCTGCCGGAACTCCGGCGCCGAACAACGGATCAATTCCATGCCACGCACGTCAGAAACCTCCTTCTTCGACCCGGCTATCGCCATGCCTGCACTGCGGGCCGCCGCGGAAAAGCTCGACCCGCGACGGCTCGTGCGGAATCCGGTGATGTTCGTCACCGAGATCGTGGCGCTCCTTTCCACAATTCTGTTTCTGCGGGATCTGTTCGCCGGCACGCCCGGAACGCTCGTCCTCGGGCAGATCGCCGTCTGGCTCTGGTTCACCGTCTATTTCGCCAATTTCGCCGAGGCGATGGCCGAGGGCCGTGGCAAGGCGCGCGCAGACTCACTGCGCGCCACGCAGGCGGAGACGCCGGCCAGGAAGATCGCCGGAATTGCGTCGCGCGATTTTACCAACGTATCGAGCACCAACCTCAAGGTGGGTGACCTGATCTTCGTCGAGGCCGGAGATATCGTGGCCGCCGACGGCGAGGCGGTTGACGGCGTCGCCTCGGTCGACGAATCCGCGATCACCGGCGAGTCCGCGCCGGTGATCCGCGAGGCCGGCGGTGATCGCTCTTCGCTCACCGGCGGAACGCGCCTCGTGTCCGACTGGCTCGTCGTCAAGGTTACCGCCCGGTCCGGCGAAAGCTTTCTCGATCGGATGATCGCCCTCGTCGAGGGGGCCGAGCGGCAGAAGACGCCGAACGAGATCGCCCTCAACATCCTGCTCGTCGGCATGACGATCATCTTCCTCCTGGTCGTGGTCACGCTGGAGCCGTTCGTGATCTATTCGGGCGGCTTCGTGCCCGTCGTTTTCCTCATCTCACTGCTGGTGACGCTCATCCCGACGACGATCGGCGGGCTCCTGTCGGCCATCGGCGTCGCCGGCATGGACCGACTGGTCAAGGCCAACGTCATTGCCAAATCGGGACGCGCCGTCGAGGCCGCGGGCGACATCGACACGCTTCTCCTCGACAAGACCGGGACGATCACCTTCGGCGCTCGCATGGCCGACGGGTTCTACGCGGTGCCGGGCGTTACGGAGAAGGCGCTGATGGAAGCGGCGCATCTGTCGTCGCTTTCGGACGAGACCCCGGAGGGCCGCTCCATCGTCGAACTCGCAGCCAAACGGCTGTCGCTACCGGCAGAGAGGCCGGTGGCACCGGGCCAAGCCATCCCGTTCACGGCCCAGACGCGGCTGTCCGGCGTCGATCTCGACGATGGCGGCAAGCTGCGCAAGGGCGCAGCGGACGCCGTCGGAAACTGGTGCGGCGGCGAGCGTCCGAGCGAATTGACGGCGATCGTCGAGCGGATTGCCCGCTCCGGCGGCACGCCATTGGTCGTCGCGCGCGACAAGATCCCGCTCGGCGTCATCCACCTGAAGGATATCGTCAAACCCGGCATCCGAGAACGGTTTGCCGAACTGCGCCGAATGGGCGTGCGCACCGTGATGATCACGGGTGACAACCCACTGACCGCAGCGGCAATCGCGGCCGAAGCCGGTGTCGACGACTTCCTTGCCGAGGCAACGCCAGAAAACAAGCTCGATCTCATCCGCAAGGAACAGGCAGAGGGCAAGCTGGTCGCCATGTGTGGCGACGGCTCCAACGATGCGCCGGCGCTCGCCCAGGCCGATGTCGGCGTCGCCATGAACACCGGCACGCCCGCCGCAAAGGAAGCCGGCAACCTCATCGACCTCGACAGCGATCCCACCAAGCTCATCGAGATCGTGCTGGTCGGCAAGCAGCTTTTGATCTCGCGCGGTGCGCTGACAACGTTTTCCATCGCCAACGATGTCGCGAAGTATTTCGCCATCCTGCCGGCGCTGTTCGTCACCGCCTATCCGGGGCTCGGCGCGCTGAACGTGATGGGCCTGTCGAGCCCGGGCAGCGCCATCCTGTCGGCGGTCATCTTCAACGCGCTCGTGATCATCGCCCTGATCCCGTTGGCCCTG
>JBBSUS010000252.1:0-4799 GCA_038234195.1 Hyphomicrobiales bacterium
CGAAAACCTCACCCTCGACAATGGCAATATGCGCGGCCCAGATTTCCGGTTCGCTCGGCGTGCGTCGGCGGCGGGTCGCCACGAGCGCACCGAATTCCGGTAGATATTCGGTTTCCACGAAGAGCTTGGCGAAAGCAGGATGGGCGTTGTCGGCAGCAGCAGTCGTCAGGACCAGTTCGGCATAGGAAGTCAGTTCCATCTCCCGAGGACGGCGACCGCCGTTGGTCAAAGACACGAGGCGAACCTCACAATCATCCTCTCCCGAGACGAAGACCTCCATCGCGGTCGTCAGCGTCGCGTCGCGCCGCGTGAATTCCGCGTGGTCCTCGTCGAACAGAACGAATTCGGTGGCGGTGGCGTCGGCCACCTGTCGCAGGCCGATGGATCGCACTTCGGCGGTCTCGATATCCTTGACGAAGAGGAAGGAGCCTTGCGCATCGCGCGTTGTATCTTCCTGCCAGCGTGTAACGGCTATTTCCCGCCAGCGGCTATATCCACCGCCAGCCGCCGTCAGCATCACCGTATAGCGCCCATTGGAGAGGAGATGAGTCGCGGGAGCCGCACCCGCCGAGGTCTTCAAGCGTCTCACGGTCGGTGTCGCGGCCATCCCCGCCGTTGCAGAAGCCCGGACCTCCTCTGCCCGCGGATGGGCTTCGGAAACATCGCGCGGCACGCGCTCCTGCAAGAGCAGTTCGCTCGCGCGGATCATCGGCTCGCGGTGGAACCGATCCCGCACGAGGCCGCCGCCTGTCGTATTGGCGATCGCGACGATCGTCATGCCCTGATGATGCGCCATGAAGTTCCGCACGATCGCAACCTGGGCTCCTTCGGGAACGCGGGACCTGGTGAAGTCCAGCGCTTCGTAAAAACCGTAACGGCCACGCGCGCCGAGACGATCGAGCTCGACGTAGTTGCGTTTGGCGCCGTGTGGATCGACCATTGCTGCCAGCCCTGTCGCGTAGGGGGCGATCACGCGGTCGTCGGCCAGGCCACGCTTCAGCCCGAGCCCCGGAACACCGAAATTCGAATACTGGTAGGTGAACTCAAGGTCGCGCGCGTTGTAGGCCGATTCAGAAACACCCCATGGGATGCGGAGCGCATGACCGTAAGCCTTCTGCCGTTCGACGACCAGACGGTTGGTCTCTTCCAGCAGGCTTCCGGCCGGTGCCCGCAACACCAGCGAAGGCATCAGATACTCGAACATCGAGCCCGACCAGGAAATGAGCGCCGACCCGTTCCCGAGCGGTGTCGCAGTGCGCCCAAGACGAAACCAGTGCCGGGTCGGAGCATCGCCCTTGGCGATGGCGAAAAGGCTGGCGAGGCGGGCTTCCGATGCCAGCAAATCGTAGCAATTGATGTCCAGTCGCTCTTCGGCGACCGAATAGCCGATCGACAAAAGCTTGCGTTCGGGATCGATGAGGAAGGCGAAGTCCATGGCGAGCGCCATGTCACGCGCTGCCGTGGCGAGTTTGAATAGGCGACGCTTCAGCGTACGAGGCGCGTCGGCGACGTTCAGCCGATCGAGCTCATGCTCGCCGACGCATCGGCTGAGCGCATCGGTCCAGAAGCGGATATCCACCAGCCCCTCGCCCTCGGAAATCGGCGCCAGATCGTGTACGAGTCTCGACGCCTTGTCCGCCAGCCGCTTCAACATGGGCAGGGCGACATCGATCGTCGGCGCTGCCTTCAGTTGCGATTCGAACTGGTCGAGAATGTCGCCGAGCGGATCGAAGACGCCGGCGTGCGGTCCGTCGATGGTTTCGCGCACCATGGCGAGCGTATCGGCCAGACCCGAGCGGACATCGGCGGCCAAAGGAGCGTCCGCCCATTCCTCGCAGGCATTGGCGAAAGCGATGAGGTGACCTGCGAGATTGCCGCTGTCGACGGACGAGACATAGACGGGGTCGAGCGGCCGTAGATCCTGCGTCGCGTACCAGTTGGCAAAGTGTCCATTGAACCGCTCGAGCCGATTAAGCGTTGCGAAGCTCGCTTCCAGCCTGCCGACCGTCGCCATCGTCCCGGCCCAGCCAAAGTCCCGCGCGGCGACAGCTGAAAGCAGGTAAAGCCCGATATTGGTCGGCGATGTGCGATGGGCGACGACGGGCCTGGGATCTTCTTGGAAGTTGTCCGGCGGCAGCATGTTTTCGCCGGCCGTTACGAAGGTCTCGAAAAAACGCCAGGTTCGACGGGCGATCAGCCGCAGGGTCCGCGCATCCTGGGGTGAAACCCCAAGCCGCCGCGTGACGGTCAGCGACCGGCTTGCCCAAAGCGCGATGGCGGGTGCCGTCAGCCAGAGCAGAGCGAAAGGCAACAGGATCGGCCAGCGCGTCGGCGCGAATGCTGCGACCATCAGGAGAGAGATCAGTGAAAGGATCGTACCCCCGGCCATGCGGCGGTAGAAGCCGAGCGCGTCCAGACGCCGGCTCACCGAGGACTGCGCTGCCGTCGTCCATTCCAGGAGATGACGTCGACTGACGAAGACTCGCCAGAGCGTTCGCACGATAGCATCTCCCATGTTCCAGGCCTGATCCGGCAGGAAAGCCAGTGCAAGGACGATCTGGGAGACCCCGATGCGAATGTCTCCTACGAGAGCGATCAGATGAATGCGAAGCTGGATGCCGGGGCGACGGGGAACGAGCGCAAAGAGAAGCGAAAGGACCGTCGGCACGGTCAGACTGCCGATCGCCAGAAGTACACCGGCGATCGCGGAGGACCACGGCAACAGGCAGCAGAAGATCAAAAGTGCGACGGTCGCCGGCGCGATCAGCGAACGTCGCAGATTGTCGACGATCTTGCCCTTGCCGACGGCCGGCACGCCGGGCAACGACCAACCCAGGAGCCAGGGAAGCAGCTGCCAGTCGCCACGCGTCCAGCGATGCCGGCGCTTTGCGGCAACATCGTATCGCGCGGGCTGCTCTTCCAGGACCTCGATGTCGGAGGCCAGGCCGGCCCGTGCGAAGATGCCCTCGAAGAGATCGTGGCTGAGCATTGCATTTTGCGGCACCCTCCCTGCCAGGGCGGTCTCGAATGCGTCGACGTCGTAGATGCCCTTGCCGGTATAGGAGCCTTCGCCGAAAAGGTCCTGATAGACGTCCGAAACAGCCGCTGCATATGGATCAATGCCACCCGGTCCTGAAAAAACCCGCTGGAAGAACGAGCCCTCGCGTCCGACCGGAAGCGAGGGCGTGACGCGCGGCTGCAGGACGCCGTAGCCGGACACGACACGGTGAGCCGAACTGTCGAATTTCGGGCGATTGAGCGGATGCGCCATTTTGCCGACGAGCCGCGATGCGGCATCTCTCGGCATCCGCGTGTCGGCATCCAGTGTGATGACGTAGCGCACGCCGGACGGAACGAATGGTGCCTGCCCGGCGACCGGAACGAAGCTCGTGTCTTTTGCACCGCGCAGCAGGCGGTTCAGCTCGTGCAGCTTGCCGCGCTTGCGCTCCCAACCCATCCAGACGCCCTCACCCGCGTTATAGACGCGACGCCGGTGGAGGAGCAGAAACCGTGCGCCGCCCGGTCCAGGCCCGTAGCGCAGGTTCAGGCCGTCGATGGCGGCGGCGCCCTTGCGCAAAAGTTCCTCGTCGCCCTTTACGGTTTCACTGGCGGCATCCAGCCCGTCGACCAGGAGGGCGAAAGTGAGATCACCGCTCGTGCCCGACAGATGGTGGACTTCCAGGCGCTCGATCTGTTCGAGCAAGTCAGCCTCGTCCGTGATCAGTGTTGGGATTGCAACGAGCGTCCGGCATGTTGTCGGGACGCCTTGCGCGAGTTCGAGGCCCGGCAGGATGTTGGCACCCAACCCCATCATCACGGTCCGGTCGACGACAGCCGTGGCCACTTCGGTTGCGGGTATGAAGGCCAACAGAACGAAGGCGACGAGCACGAAGGGGCCGATGCCGGGCGCCGCTATAGCCCAGACGGCAAACCCGAGAAGAATGGCCGCCACGACGAGGATCGAACCGACGTAGCCGCCGATCCCAAGCCGCCTGTTGAGGCGGCGGAAGATCATGCCGGGTCTTGGGCGATAACCGATTTCGCGCTCGAACGCCGCGCGGCCTTCCGCGATCAGATGATAGCCGGGATCGGCGACACGCCCAGTATCGTCGGCATCTGCCGCAAAGACCGCCTCGTCGGCAATCGTCACGACGCGCTCGGCAATACTCTGTTCGCTCAGCTTTGAGCCGCGCGACAGCTGTTCGATGGCGCTGCGATACAAATTGCGGGTGGGGAAATCCATCGCTGCAAACCCGTTCGCCCGGCGCAATTGTAGATCGACGAGACTGACGCTTTCGAAGAAGTCCGCCCAGTCGACGTCGGAGATCATTCGCATGCTGGTGATGACGTTGCGCACCGTGACGTTGGACGCGCCGAGCCTTTGATGGGCATGACGCACCGCCTCGTCGACGCAAAGACCTTGGTGGCCGAGCCGCTCTTCCAGCCATTCCAGCGCCGGCGTGGTTCGCGGATCCTGATTGCGCAGCCGTTTCGCCAGCTGCGCAGCAAAGAGCTCGGACAACGGCCCCCGCACCCGCGCTGCAATATCGGCCTCGAGCGCAATGCGTTCATGCCCAGCGGCCAGCACATCGTCTGCCAGCGCATCGGCATCGGCGCGATCGGACCGGGCGACGCTGATCTGACCGGCCAATCGCCGTAGGTTTTCAACGAGCACGATGCGAAGCGTGATCGCGACGGCCCACAACTCGCCGATCGTCAGCGGCTGGACGCGTTGATAGGCGGCCACGAAGCGCGCGAGGTTCTCAGGATCGAAATGACTGTCGGTATGGGCAACGAAC
>JBBSUS010000253.1:0-4799 GCA_038234195.1 Hyphomicrobiales bacterium
CCGAAGTCGACGATATGGCCATGCTGCGCTTGCTGGCACGCGAAAGCGACGGCCTCACACTCGTTCCGCCCATCGTGGTGCGAGACGAACTGGCCTCTGGCCTTCTCGTCGAGTTCTGCCCCGTGACAGCCCTCAGCGAACGCTTTTACGCCATCACACAGAAGCGGCGATTTCCAAATCCACTGCTTTCGACGTTGATCAGGACGGATCCGGGTCCGACTGCGTCATAATGTCCAATCGAGCGCAATGCGGCGATCAGGGCAGCGACATTCAGCAGTAAGGCGAGGACATTCGGGGTATGAAGCAAGGGCGCACACCGAGGAACCGACCAGATATTCATCCGCAATTAACCGCAAGGCTTGATTGTGGCAGAGGTGTGGCGACTTTTGAGCCGACGAGAGCATCAGATGCCGGCCGATGAGATGCAGTGTGAAGCTTGAATTTACCGACGATGTTTTGCCGCTTGTGAAACTCAACCGGCTCGGTCAGCTTCGCGATCAAGCGGCGGAGGGGGCGTTTCGGCAAGCGAGCTGCCAGGCAACAACGCGCGATGCGCGGCTTGCCTTCAATTTCGGGGCACTGGCAAGTCTGGTTCTGCTGGTTGGCGAGGTCATTCACCAACACGTCGGGCCGGGTTACATTGTTGCTTTCCAGGGCCTCGCACTCTGCGTGTGCCTCGCGGCCGCAGTGACGATTGCCCGTGCCGCGTACAACCTGTCCTATCTCGTCATCATCGCGTGGCAGTTTGCGTTCACGGTGACATTGATACCAATGGTGATGTCAGGGTCGGACATGGCGCTGACGGTCGTCTTGCTGCTGCCGATACTGTTATACCTGACAGCGCCGATCAACGTCGGAACGAGCATTGCAAGTGGAGTTTTGTCCAGTGTGGCCTTGCTGGCGAGCTACTTTTCGCCGGGCGCTTCCTTCGTCGACGTCATCAGCCTTGCCATGGTGCTTGCCGGTGTCAACGCAGCGGTCAGCATGGTGGTCATCCGGATCGGCCGCCATCGACGCATCGCTTTCATCGCGGCCCGGCGCTTCGAACAATCGTCGGCGCAGCTTGCCGCCAGCCAAGCCCTTCTGGAACGCACATTCTCCGCGGTGAGATTGCCGCTTCTCGTAACCGACGCGCAGACCGGCTTGATCATCCGGACGAACCGGGCGGCCGAGTATTTCCTGTCGAACGCTCTGGGCCGTTTGGCCGGACGCAGTGCAGTCGAATTCTATCCCGATCCCATGGAACGCCTGGCGTTCGCCGAAACGCTTCAGAAGCAGGGATCGGTGTCCGCATTTCCCGCCTGCCTTCGCCGCCACGACGGCGAGGTTCGCTCCGTGCTCCTGTCGGCGGAAAAGGTGGCGGGTACATTCGCAGCGGATGCCGACGAGTCGAGCGATCCGTCGGAGCACCTCGTCACCTCGATCATCGATCGTACGGAAGACGAAGCACGCGAAAAGCGGATCAGGGAGTCGGAGTCCGAATACCGCGCCCTGTTCGAGAATTCCGTTGTCGGCATCTATCGATCCACACCGGACGGTCGCATGCTGCGCGGCAATCCGGCGCTGGTTGCTCTGAACGGTTACGCCGCAGAAACCGACCTTGTGGCTCTGGTGAACGACATCGCCCAAGAGTGGTACGTCGAGCCGGATCGGCGCGACGAATTCAAGCGACGGATGGCGACCGACGGCGCGGTCAGCGACTTCGTCTCCGAGATCTATCGGCACAAGACGCGCGAGCGGATCTGGGTTTCGGAGAGTGCCTGGTGCATCCGCAATGCCGAAGGCGAGATGATAGCCTACGAAGGCACAGTGCTCGAAGTGACCGAGCGCAAGCGCCAGGAAGCGCTCAACGCGGAACTGGCCCGGCATGATCCGTTGACCGGCCTCGCCAACCGCCGTCTCTTTGACGAACGACTGGATCAAGCTTTGGCGAGTGCGTCCCGAAGCGGCGTTCTCGTTGCTGTGCTTTACCTCGACATCGATCGCTTCAAGGCGATCAACGACGAAAACGGGCATATCATCGGAGATCAGCTGCTGGTTCAAATCGCCCGCGGTCTGAAAGCATCCTGCCGGACCGAAGATACGGTGGCCCGCTATGGCGGCGACGAGTTCGTCATTCTGCAAGTGGGGCTGGCCCAACCGGAAGGTGCCGTCGTTCTGGCCAAGCGTATCCTCAAAATGTTTGATCTGCCCTTCGAATTCGAGACCGGTTCGATCCGCGTCGGGACGAGCATCGGCATCGCTGCCCTGCCGGAAAATGGTTCGACGGCACACGGCCTCATAGCCGCTGCCGATCAGGCGCTTTATCGGGCGAAGACGAACGGGCGAAAGCGCTTCGAGATTGCGGCGCAGGAAAACCGTCCCTGTTCAACCGGCGCGAACTCCATGGAAACAAGCCGCGACATCTCTCATTAGGGGCCGGCTCGATATCAGGGGCAGAAGGGCCGCAGTCGCGCCCTTCTGTGAATTTTCACAGATCGCAGTCGAGCCTGTCAGTTGTCGTCGTCAAACAGGATTCTCTCGGCGGCTCCGTCGAGATCCTCGTACTGATCGCTCTTCAGGGTCCACAGGAAGGCGACGAGGCCGATCACGCCCATGGCGATCGCGACGGGAATGAGGATCATCAGGCTGTTCATTGCGCGACAGGCTCCAATGCTGCCGACGCCATGGGGGAGGCGGCGGCGGGGCGCTGCCGACGGCGGTGCAAGGCGCCGCCATTGACGCGCAGCGCGTTGGCGACCACGACGATCGACGAGAGCGACATGGCCACCGCAGCCAAAAGCGGCGTCACCAGGCCGAGGACCGCGATGGGAACCGCCACGATGTTGTAGGCGATCGCCAGCGCCAGGTTCTGCCGCACGAGGCGTCTTGCCTTCCTCGCGACCTCCATGGCGAACGTGACGGCACCCAGATCCTTCTGCAGGAAGACGAAGTCGGCTGCATTCCTGCCGATATCGGCGGCCGTTGCCGGGGCGATCGAGACATGGGCCGCGGCCAGTGCCGGGGCGTCGTTCAGGCCGTCGCCCACCATCAACACCCGTTTGCCCTGGCTCGTGAGTTCGGCGATCCGATCGACCTTGCCGCCCGGCAGAACGCCGGAATGGCATCTGTCGAAACGAAAGCCGGGTGCCACCGCGGCAACCGCCCTTGCATTGTCGCCGGAGACCAGTTCGACCGATAGACCGGCCTGTTTGATCGCTTCGACGGCCGCCGTCGCACCCGGGCGCAGCCGATCCGCGAAAGCGAACCGGGCCATCGGCTCGCCGTCACGGGAGAGAACGGTTCCGCCCATCGTTTCGTCTGAGAAGAAGCGTGACGGAGGCATCGAAATAGGTGTGCTGGCTGGATTCATCGTCGCAACCGTGGTTGAAGGTTTTGTCGGGGAACTTCGCTCGAAGTCCTGGATTTCAGACCTAAGATGACGCTCGCGTGTCCGTGACTTTTTGTTTGGATACACGTCTCAGATCAGCCAACACGACCGACAATGTGGCGCCGTGGGACGCGCAGGCTTCTTCAATCGTGCAGAAACCGCCGAAAGCGCAGCCGATGCAGTGAAGATGGTGTCGGATGAAGATCCGAATCGTCGCCGGGTGACGGCGCATGACGTCATCGACAGTTTCATGGCTCTGGATCCTCACGCCTCCTCCATCGCGTTCTGATTTGCAATCATCCCAGTCTTGCCGAAAAGCGAGGCGTTTTCTTTGCCCGACCGCAAAATATGAATGATTTTTGATGTCTCCCGGTTTCCTGGTCTATCTGCCTGCGCAAGGCGGTCTCGGATTTGACCCTGGAGAAGATGATCCTTCGAGAGGCTGCCTCGGGAAACTTCTAAGCCCTTCCCGCCGCCGGCGCTGTATCGACCACGTCAGGACGATGTTCAAAGTGTCCGAACGGTTTGCCTGCCGTGCTCTCGGTCAGCATCGTTCGACACAGCGCAAGACGCCGACCGGCAGAGTTGATAAGGCGGAATTGACCGCCGACATCATCGCGCTCGCCACCCAATACGGCCGCTATGGCTACCGCCGGATCACGGCGCTGCTGCAGGAGGCCGGATGGACGGTGAACGTCAAACGGGTCGAACGCATCTGGCGACGGGAGGGGCTGAAAGTGCCGCAGAAGCAGCCGAAGAAGGGTCGGCTCTGGCTGAACGACGGATCCTGCGTCCGTCTTCGGCCGGAGCATCGCGACCACGTGTGGTTCTACGACTTCGTTGAGGCCCGAACCCATGATGGACGCAAATTCCGCATGCTCAACATCATCGACGAGTTCACCCGGGAATGCCTGGCGATCCGGATCGACCGCAAGCTGAATTCGATCAGCGTCATCGACGCTCTGACCGACCTGTTCATCCTGCGCGGCGTGCCTGCCCACATACGGTCAGACAACGGCCCGGAATTTATCGCCATAGCGGTTCGGGAATGGATCGTCGCCGTCGGCGCGAAGACGGCGTTCATCGAGCTTGGCAGCCCGTGGGAGAATGGCTATTGTGAAAGCTTCAACGCCCGGCTCCGGGACGAACTCCTCAACGGCGAGATATTCTACTCGCTGGCCGAGGCGAAGGTCGTCATCGAAAGCTGGCGTCGTCATTACGACACCGCACGCCCGCACTCGTCCCTGGCTACCGCCCGCCGGCACCGCTGGTCGTGCAATGGCCGGCTGCGCCATCCGGACCGGCTTCGCCGGCCACGCCAGCCTTGGCGCCAAGGCCAACTCTGTATCTGTGGACGCCCCTCGAAACGCAAGCGGTATTTTCAGTCGAGTATCTGCGCGTTGTCGGATGCTGCCATCTGTCCGGCTTC
>JBBSUS010000254.1:0-4793 GCA_038234195.1 Hyphomicrobiales bacterium
GCATGACCATGGGCACCGCCGCAACCATGATGTCGATCGCCGATGCGCTCGGCATGACCCTGCCGGGCGCATCGTCGATCCCCGCCGTCGATTCGGGCCATCAGCGCATGGCCGCCGACTGCGGTCGCCGCATCGTCGACATGGTGTGGGAGGACCTCAAGCCCAGCGACATCCTGAGCGAGGCGTCGCTTCACAACGCCGCCAAGATCGCGATGGCGACCGGCTGCTCGACCAATGCCGTCGTCCATCTCATCGCCATGGCGCGGCGCGCCGGGGTGGATCTCACCCTCGACCATCTCGACGCGCTTGGCCGCACAACGCCGCTGATCGCCAATGTGCGCCCGTCCGGCAAGGACTACCTGATGGAGGACTTCTACTATGCCGGGGGTCTTCGCGCCCTGATGAAGCAGATGGAGGCGATGCTCGACACGTCGGCGATGACCGTCAACGGCAAGACGCTGGGCCAGAACATCGAAGGCGCCGAGGTCTACAATGACGACGTCATCCGGCCCCTGACGAACCCGGTCTACAAGGAAGGATCGCTCGCCGTGTTGCGCGGCAATCTCTGCCCCGATGGCGCCGTGATCAAGCCGGCCGCCTGCGACCCGAAATACCATGTCCACGAGGGGCCGGCGCTGGTGTTCGACAGCTATCCCGAGATGAAGAAGGCCGTCGACGACGAGAACCTCGATGTCACCCCGGACCATGTGATGGTCCTCAGGAATGCCGGCCCGCTCGGCGGCCCGGGATTCCCCGAATGGGGCATGCTGCCGATCCCCAAGGCGCTGATCAAAAAGGGTCACCGCGACATGCTGCGGATTTCCGACGCGCGCATGTCGGGCACCTCCTACGGGGCCTGCGTCCTGCATGTCGCGCCGGAGAGCTTCATCGGCGGGCCGCTGGCGCTTTTGAAGAATGGCGACATCGTCCGCCTCGACCTGCCTAACCGCCGGCTCGACATGCTGGTCGACGAGACCGAGATGGCCCGTCGAAAGGCCGCATGGGTTGCGCCAGAACCGCGCTATCAACGAGGCTGGGGCTATCTCTTCTCCAAGCACGTGACCCAGGCCGACAAGGGCTGCGACTTCGATTTCCTCGAACGCGGTTTCGGCGCGGCCGCCGGCGAGCCCGACATCTTCTGACGACGCGGCGTGGCAACCGAAAACGCACGACCGACGAGAGGTCGAACATCGCGAATGCCGCCAACGCGTCGATGATCTTGAAGCTCCAAGGCAAGCGAACCGGCGAGCCCTTCGATCCGAGACCTGCCTGAACACAGAACAACCCTGAAGCCATCCTCCCCACGGACCTGAAGTGAGACAACAGATGAACGAGGCAACCCGCGAAAAACTGAAGGGCGTTTCCGTCGCGACGCTCGCCACGGCCCTCTACAAGCGTGGCCTTCGCAGCCAGGTGATCCAGGGCGTCCAACCCGTTGGTCGGAAGGGCCGCAACATGGTCGGCCCGGCCTTCACCCTGCGTTACATGCCGGCGCGGGAGGACCGCAATCAGTTGTCGGAATTCCGCAGGCCCGATCACCCGCAGCGCGTTGCGATAGAGACCTGCCCCGAGGGCCACGTCCTCGTCATCGACAGTCGCAAGGACGCCCGGGCAGCCTCAGCCGGCGACATCCTGATCACGAGGCTGATGGTGCGCTGCGGGGCGGGCATCGTAACCGACGGCGGCTTCAGGGACGCGGTGACCATCGCCGAGCTCGAAATTCCAGCCTATCACACACGTCCATCGAGCCCGACCAATCTCACCCTCAACGAGGCCATCGAGATCAACGGCCCGATCGGCTGCGGCGACGCGCCTGTGTTTCCGGGCGATATCATCGTCGGCGACGACGACTGCGTGATCGTCATCCCGGCCCATCTCGCCGACGAAATCGCCAGCGAGGCGGTCGAGATGTCGGCGTATGAAGACTTCGTGGTCGAGAGGGTGAAGGCCGGAGAAACCATCATCGGTCTCTATCCGCGGACCAACGACGAACACCTCGCGCGGTTCGAGGCGTGGCGTCGCGAGAAGGGCCGGTAGATTTTCATGGCGTTACGGGGCCGGTCGACCGCGAAAATGCGGTCGTGACGCCGGTGTTCATCTAGATTGTCACGGAGATGCCGCTGAAACCCTGATCGGACGGGGCGCGGTCGGCGACGACATCGTCCTTGCAGCCGATGAGCGCCGCAGCGGCGCCTCGGCAGGCTCTGCATTCGAGCCAGCAACCGACTTTTCGCCGCGTGAATTCGGCGTCGACGAAGGGTGGGTTTGCCAGATGGACTTCCTTCCGCGGCTTTTTGGTGCATAATGTATGCATTGACAATCAGCTGGTCGATCGCCGCCATTGTCGGGAGACGCATCGGCTTGTTCTCGGGAGGAACTTCGTCATGCAGCGCAGACATTTCGTTAAATTGATGGCTGGTGGCTTGGGGGCGAGCGCCTTTTACGGCCTCGGTGGGCAGGCCGCTTTTGCCGCGGACGACAAGTGCATGGTTCCCTGGGGAACCGACACCAAGATGATCAAGCAGGCAGCAAAGCCCGGCCCCTACAAGATTGCCCTTTCGAACTCCTATATCGGCAATACCTGGCGCACCGAGATGGTTCAGATTGCCAAGGCCTACACCGAACGTCCGGAAGTGAAGGCGGACATCGCGTCATTCCAGGCTTCCAGTTCTGGAAACGAGGTCAGCGCGCAGATCGCGCAGATCAATCAGATGATCCTGTCCGGTGTCGACGCGATCATTTTGAACGCGGCCTCGCCGACCGGTCTCAATTCGGTCATCGATCAGGCCGTTGCTGCCGGCATTCTGGTCGTTTCGTTCGACAACGTCGTGACGACGCCGAAAGCCGTTCTGGTCAATCAGGACCAGTACGAGATGGGCAAGCAGTGGGCGGACTTCATCGTCGAGAAGACCGGCGGCAAGGGCAATATCCTAATGGTTCGCGGCGTGGCTGGAACCTTCGTCGATCAGGAGCGGACCCGAGCCGCGACCGACGTGTTCTCCAAGCATCCCGATATCAAGACGACCGAGGTTTACGGAAACTGGGATGACGGCACGGCCCAGAAGGTCGTCGCCAATGCCCTCGCATCCAGCCCGAAGTTCGACGGCGTCTGGTCGCAGGGCGGTGATACCGGCGTGGTGCGAGCCTTCCAGCAGGCGGGCCAGAAAATTCCGCCGATCGCCGGCGAGGCCGAGAACGGCTTCCGCAAGCTGGCTTCGGAGTTGAAGTTTCCGATGCTGTCGATCGGCCAGTCGCCGGCGCTCTCCGCGCTCTCGATCAAGGTCGCCATCGCGATCCTGAAGGGTGAGGAGGTGCCGCAATCGGTCAGCGCCCCGCTGCCAACAGCGACAACGGATACATTGAAGTCGGGAACGGACTTCTTCCCGAACCTGCCGGACAGCTTCTTCACTCCGATCAGCATCGCCTCCTGCGACCTGAACTTCGACGTCAACAAGATCCTCGCACAGAAGGTGTGAGGATCGGGATCGAAAAAGCCTGTCGGCCACTGTGCGCCGACAGGGCATAGCGCTGGAGTTTGAGGTGAGCCCTTCTTCAGACCCGACGCCGCCCGAAGCCGACGGCGGTCTTCTCGACGCGCGCGCGATCTCCAAGAGCTTTGGCGGCGTTCACGCGCTCGAGAACGCAAATTTCAGCTGCCGGGCCGGTGAAATCCATGCGCTGCTCGGCGCCAACGGCGCCGGCAAATCGACGCTGGTGAAAATCCTCAGCGGCGTGCAGAAGGCCGACACCGGCGAGATTTCCATACTCGGAAAGACCGTCGCATTCTCCGGACCGGCAGACGCCGTCGCGCACGGCGTCGCCACGGTGTTTCAGGAACTGTCGCTGTTTCCGCATCTGACGGTCGCAGAGAACATCCTGATCGGCCACGAGCCGACCAGCGCATTCGGCCAGATCGATCGGCGCCGGATGCGCACCCGAGTGCGCGAACTCTTCGAAGGCCTCGGCGTCGATCACATCGATCCGGGTGCCATGGTCGCGGGCCTGTCGCTCGCCG
The DNA here is from genome assembly GCA_038234195.1 of Hyphomicrobiales bacterium. GTDB lineage: Bacteria > Pseudomonadota > Alphaproteobacteria > Rhizobiales > Rhizobiaceae > Aurantimonas. Next base: position 4,016 of record JBBSUS010000254.1, read on the forward strand.
ACCGGCAGCTTGTCGAAATCTTCAAGGCGCTGTCGCGGCAGCCGAAGCTGCTGATCCTCGACGAGGGCACCTCGGCACTCGGTCGCAAGGAGGTGCAGCGGCTCTTCGACCTTTTGCGAAAATTGCGTGGGTCCGGAACGTCGGTGATCTTCATCTCCCACCGGATGAGCGAGATCCGCGAATTCGTCGATCGCATGACGGTCTTTCGCAATGGCTGCCATGTCGGCACCGTCACCGCATCGAATGCCAGCAACGCCGACATCGTCGAGATGATGCTGGGCCAGCGGGTCGAACAATCCTTCCCGGAAAAGACCCGTCTGACCGGCAGCGAGGACGTGCTTCTCGAAACCGTCGGGCTCTCGGCCGGTCGCGGCCTGCAGGACATATCGCTGACCCTGCGACGAGGCGAAATCCTGGGCATCGCGGGTCTTGAGGGACAAGGCCAGGGCGAGCTTCTGCTGGCGCTGTTCGGCGCAACCCGGCGGCTGTCCGGCGAAGTGTCCGTTCGCGGCGAGGCGACCCGCCTCGGCACGCCCTGGCGGGCCAAGCGGGCCGGCATCGCGCTCATCCCCGAGGATCGCAAGACCGAAGGTCTCGTCCTGCCGATGACGGTACGCGAGAACATCACCTTTGCGGTGCTCGATACGCTTGGCCGCTTCGGCTTCGTCAGCCCGGCGCGCGAACGACGCTTCGTCGAGGACATGATGGGTCGGCTGGAGGTCAAGGCGGCCTCGATGGACCTGCCAGCCCGCTCGCTTTCCGGCGGCAACCAGCAGAA
>JBBSUS010000255.1:0-4771 GCA_038234195.1 Hyphomicrobiales bacterium
AAGACGGCGCGCCGCCGCCGGTCGATCTCGACGAGGAAAAGCGTAACGGCGATTTCGTTCGAGGGCTGATTCGCTCAGGCGACGTCACCACTTGCCACGACCTCTCCGACGGTGGCCTTGCCATCGCGCTCGCCGAGATGTGCATCGCCTCCGGCAGAGGGGCGGCGATCGACGCGGACGTCGCTCCGGCTGGACAAGCCTGTGCCCATGCCATTCTCTTCGGCGAGGATCAGGCCCGTTACGTGGTGGCGTTAGCGCCCGCGCTGTTCGATCACGTGGCCGCCCAGGCCGCTGGCGCCGGAATCACGTTTCGGCGGCTCGGTTATGTCGGAGGCGACGTCCTGGCCATCGAGGGCCGTTTCGAGACCGCCACCAGCGTTCTGACGGCTGCCCATGAGAGCTGGTTTCCGGCCTACATGTCCGGCGAAATCTTCGAGCCCGCCGCAGCGGCGTGACATAATCCCAGTCAACTCGCTGTGCCGATCCGTCGGGGGGTGCCGGCGGACGACAGGGGATCCTGGCGCAATGCCTTCGCGAGCGGAACAGCCGCCCGCGATTGAACCCACACTCAGTGAGGCCTATCATCTGGTACCAGGCGATTGTGCGCTAAGCGCCCGATTGCCGAGAGGCCAGCCTCGCAAGGAGACGACCAGATGCCGATGAATGCCCGCGATATCGAGACGATGATCAAGGCGAATATTCCCGACGCTTCCGTTACGATCCGTGATCTCGCCGGTGACGGCGACCACTACGCCGCCGAGATCGTCGCCGAGAGCTTTCGCGGCAAGTCCCGGGTCCAGCAGCACCAGATGGTCAATCGGGCTCTTAGCGGCAAGCTGGGCGGCGAGCTCCACGCGCTGGCACTTCAAACCAGCGTACCGAAGTAAGACACGAGAAACCGACTGTTCGCCTTTCCAGACCACGGCGTTCGATCCCGCATGCTTCAAAATCGCACGTGGCGATGCTATCTGTACGACTGAAGCGTGCGAGCCGCGTGACGAATGGAATGGGTCAATCGATACGAGGATAGACGAAGTCGGAAATCTGTTGGCAGAGACGTCCGGCTTATCCAGAGCAAATCCCCGGGATCGGCGGTGACGGCAGCGGGCGTCCTCGGTTGATGGGCGCTTGTCCGTCTGGGTCAAACGCCGCGTATGCCGGAGGGCCGTCACCTTCGAAATGCCCGCAAGCCGGTAGATGAAGACGAATGGATCACACTGTTGGATGCGCCTGTATGCGATCGGGCGGTAACGCGGTTTGGGCCAATTACGCCACCTCGGGCTTTGAACCCGACGACCAGAGGATAACACCATGACCGCCATCAACGAATGGATCGAAAGCGAAGTGAAGTCGAACGACGTGGTCGTCTTCATGAAGGGCACGCCGGAATTCCCGCAATGCGGTTTCTCTGGCCAAGTCGTGCAGATTCTCAACTATGTCGGCGTCGATTACAAAGGCGTGAACGTCCTCTCCTCCGACGATCTTCGCCAGGGCATCAAGGCCTACAGCGACTGGCCGACCATTCCTCAGCTCTACGTCAAGGGGGAATTCGTCGGCGGCTGCGACATCATCCGCGAGATGTTCCAGGCCGGCGAATTGCAGGGCTTCTTCACCGAGAATGGCATTGAAGCGAAGGCGCCGGCGAGCGCCTGATCGACTACCAGATGCGTCGCTTCTCCAGCAATGTCTGATGAAGCGACAGACATGAGACCCTCTCGGCCCGTGCGTATCTGACGCGCGGGCCGTCTCGCATTCGGCATACTCGCTTGACACCATCGCGCGATATCACTGCCAGATCGTAAGCACGTCTTGCTTTTCTTGCAGTGCGGGATAAATTCCGGCTTCCACTCGAAAGGCCGAACCATGTCCGATGCCGCGCGCTCCCCCGCCGCGAACAAGCTTCCCTATTGGGAACTGGTGATCATGATCGCGTCGCTGATGGCGATGAACGCCGCGGCGATCGACGTGTTCATTCCTTCGCTGCAGGAAATGGGCCAGACCCTGGGTGTCGCCGACCCCAATCAGCGGCAACTGGTCATCACCGCCTATCTCCTCGGCTTCGGCGGCGCGCAGATCATTTACGGCCCGCTCTCCGACCGCTTCGGGAGACGTCCGGTCCTGATGGTGGGCCTCGCCATCTACATGGCTGCGACGATCGCAGGAGCCTTTTCGCCGACCTTCACCGCGCTTTTGAGCTTCCGTTTGATCCAAGGGATCGGCGCGGCCGCCACGCGCGTCATCGCCGTCTCGATCGTGCGCGACACCTTCGGCGGTCGCCGCATGGCAAGCGTCATGTCAATCATCATGATGGTGTTCATGACGGTTCCCGTCATCGCGCCGAACATCGGCCAGGCGATCATGGTCTTCGGCAATTGGCGCGAAGTGTTCATCGTCACCGGCATCTTCGGCCTCTGCGTCTCGCTCTGGGCGGCGATCCGCCTGCCCGAGACCCTGCATCCCGAAGACCGCCGTGAGTTGACGGTCAAGCGTGTCGCCGAGGCGTTCCGCATCGTCCTGACCAACCGCATCGCGTTCGGCTATACGGTCGCGACCGCGCTGGTCTTCGGTGTCCTTTTCGGCTTCATCAATCAGGCCGAACAACTCTACACGCAAGTCTACGACATGGGTCCGCTCTATACCCTGGCGTTTTCCGCCACAGCCATTTTCATGGCCGCCGCGTCCTTCCTCAACTCGAGGCTCGTCGAGACCTTCGGCATGCGCAAGCTTTCGCATGGGGCACTGATCGGGTTTCTGGTCATCGCCACCGTTCACGTGGCGGTCGCCTGGTCGATGGGCGGGGCCGCACCGCTGTGGTTCTTCATCGTGGCGATGACGCTGCTGTTCTGCCTGTTTGGCTTCATCGGTGCCAATTTCAACGCCCTGGCGATGGACCCGCTCGGCCACGTGGCCGGCACAGCCTCCTCGGTTCTCGGCTTCATGCAGACCTTCGGCGGAGGCATCTTCGGCGCGATCATCGGCTATTTTTACGATGGCACCGTCATACCCATGCTGGTCGGATTCATCATTCTCTCGCTCGGCGCGCTTGGATGCGTCGTCCTTGCCGAGGGTCGACTGTTCGAGTCACGAAATGCACCTTCGGCCCCGCGTTCTGGCGACGCTTTTGCCGAAAGCCCTGCGGAATAGCGCGAGCGAGCCAAGTCGACGGGTGCTGGCGATGGGTCGGTCGCGGCTGTCTCACGCCAACACGGGCATTCATCCCGTTGGCAAAAGCGCGTCCCGCGCAGCGTGCCAGACGTCTTCGTCGCACGCCGACAACAGCGTTCCCGTGCGAACTGCCGCCGCATAGGGTGAGCCGTCGCTCATCGCCACATGGCCGCCCGCCTCGGTGACAAGCAGCGTGCCCGGCAAATGATCCCAGGGCATCACCATCGAATAAAGGGCAAGATGTGCCCCACCAGAGGCCAGCAGCCGATATTCGTGGCCGGCGTTGCGATAATTCGCAACGATCTTGATCGCGCTGAGCCGTGCCAGCATCGCCGCACGCTCTTGCGGCGGATAATAGGTTGCACTGACGCAGCCGATCGATTGGTCGAGCGGCACGCCGTCTGCGACCTTCAAGCGCCGGCGTTCGCCGGCTTTGGTCTGTTGAAAGGATCCCGAGCCACGTTCTGCGACCATCAGATCGTCGCCGACCGGGTCGTAGATCATGCCGGCGACGGTCTCGCCCTTGAAGATCACCGCGGCCATGACGCCGAAAAGCGGCAGGCCGGCGGCGAAATTCGCCGTGCCGTCTATCGGATCGACGACGATGGCGAGGTCGGCTTCATCGAGCTTGTCGAGCAGAGCCTTGTCGGCTGCGACCGATTCCTCGCCGATGAACAGGGCCGCCGGCCAAAGCCTCCGGCACTCGGCAGCGATGTACCGCTCGGCGGCCTCGTCGCCCTCGGTCACAAGGTCAGTCGCGGAGGTCTTCTGTCGCACGTCGCTTTCCGACAGATTGCGAAAGCGCGGCATGATCTCGGTGATCGCGGCCTCGCGCAGGATCGCGGCGAGGCGTTCGATGTCGATGCAGTCTGCCATGGGCTCAGCTTTCGATTGTCTGGGACGTCCGAGCGACAGGCGCCAGACCCGCGAAGTCGAAGGCGGCGGGATCGAGCAGGTGGCCGGGCCTCACATTTGCGAGCGCCCGCATCATCACCTGCTTGCGCCCCGGAAAGCGCTGCTCCATTTCGGCCAGCATGGCCTTGGTCGCATTGCGCTGCAATCCGTCCTGGCTGCCGCAGAGGTCACAAGGAATGATCGGAAACTGCATTGCGGCCGAGAATTTGGCGATGTCCTCTTCGGCCGAAGAGATCAGAGGGCGCAGCACCAACAGGTCGCCCTCGTCGTTGAGAAGTTTGCCGGGCATCGCCGACAACCGCCCGCCATGGAAGAGGTTCATGAAGAAGGTTTCCAGGCAGTCGTCGCGGTGATGGCCGAGCGCCAGCGCCTCGCAGCCCTCCTCGCGGGCGATGCGATAAAGATTGCCGCGCCGCAGCCGCGAGCAGAGGGCGCAATAGGTGGCGTTCGCCCGCACCTTCTCCTTCACCACCGAATAGGTGTCGCGATATTCGATGCGGTGCGCGATGCCGAAACGCGACAGAAACTCCGGCAGCACGTGCTTGGGAAAGTTCGGCTGGCCCTGGTCGAGATTGCAGGCCAACAGCTCCACTGGCAGCATGCCGCGCCATTTGAGATCGAGCAGCAGCGCCAGCAGTCCATAGCTGTCCTTACCGCCGCTGAGGGCGACCAGCCACTTCTCGCCGGGCCG
>JBBSUS010000256.1:0-4768 GCA_038234195.1 Hyphomicrobiales bacterium
ATCATGGTGCTGGCGCCCGATCATCCACGGCTTCTATCGCTGCTCGCTGGCGCCTGTGCGGGTGCCGGCGCCAACATTGCCGACGCGCAGATCTTCACCATGTCCGACGGCCGCGCCCTCGATGTCATGCTGGTCAACCGCGAATTTGCCGAAGACACAGACGAGATGCGACGCGGCGAACGCATCTGCGAGAACATCGGCAAGCTGCTGCAGGGCCAGGAGGCGACGGCCAACCTGATCTCCCGGCGCAAGGCGCCGCGGGGCACCAAGCTCTTCGATGTCAAGCCTCGCATTGCCGTCGACAACAATCTGTCGAACCAGCTGACCGTCGTCGAAGTCGAAGGGCTCGACCGGCCGGGGCTCCTGTCGGATCTGACCGGAGCGCTGTCCGATCTCAATCTCGACATCCGTTCGGCCCACATCGCCACCTATGGCGAGAAGATCGTCGACGTCTTCTACGTCACCGATCTGATCGGCACCAAGATCACCAGTGAATCGCGCATGGAGCGGATCGAGATGCGCCTCACCGGCGTCTTCGAGGAACCGGAGGGCGAGGTGTCCTCCCACGCCGTCATGTCGTCACCCAAAGCTTTCGGCATTCCCCACAAATGAGCCTGCTTTCCAAGTTTGCGACCGTCGGCGGGGCGACACTCTTCAGCCGCGTGTTCGGCTTCGGCCGCGAGATGATGATGGCCTCCGCGCTCGGTGTCGGCCCGGTGGCGGATGCCTTCAACCTCGCCTTCCGCTTTCCCAACCTGTTCCGCCGGCTGTTTGCCGAAGGCGCTTTCAATGCCGCCTTCATCCCGCTCTTCTCGCGTTCGCTGGAAGAGGACGGCGAGGAGGGCGCGCGGCGCTTTGCCAGCGAGATCTTCTCGACGCTGTTCACCGTCCTCGTCGGCCTGACCATCCTTGCGATGGTCTTCATGCCGTTCCTGGTGAAAACCATCATCGCACCGGGCCTGGCGGTCTGCGTCGACGACCCGTCGGCCGGCGGCAAGGTGATCTCCTGCGCTCAGCGCTACGACATCACCATCACATTCTCGCGCATCATGTTTCCCTACCTCGCCTGCATGTCCCTCATGGCCATGGTGTGCGGCATCCTCAACGCGTTCCGCCGCTTCTTTGCGGCGGCCGCAGCCCCGACATTGCTGAACTTCGTCCTGATCGGGGTGCTCGCCTGGTGTCTGTGGACCGGCGCCGACAAGCGGACGATCGGTTTTTTCATGAGCTGGGGTGTCTTGATCGCTGGCGCCTGCCAACTCGCGATGGTGACGTTTGCCATGCGCTATGCCGGCTTCGGCGTCTCGCTGAAGCGACCCCGTTGGACCAAGGGTCTGAAGCGGCTGTTGGTGCTCGCCGGCCCGGCCGCGCTGATCGGCGGCATCACCCAGATCAACCTGTTCGTCGGCCAGGCCATCGCGTCCTTCAAACCGGGCGCCGTGTCGATCCTGCAATATGCCGACCGGCCGTATCAGTTGCCTTTGGGGATGGTCGGCGTTGCCATCGGCGTCGTGCTGTTGCCGGAACTCGCCCGGGCGCTGAAGGCCGGACGTCTCAAGGAAGCCCAGCACACCCAGAACCGCAGCCTCGAGTTCGCCCTGTGCCTGACGCTCCCGGCCGCCGTCTCGCTGTTCATCATCCCCGAGCCGATCATAAGGGTGATCTACGAGCGCGGCGCCTTCGACCCATCGGTGACCCCGGCGGTCGCCTCGGTGCTGGGTCTTTACGCCCTTGGCCTGCCCGCCTTCGTGATGATCAAGGTGTTTTCGCCGGGCTTCTTCGCCCGCGAGGACACCAAGACGCCGATGATTGCCACGCTGATCTCGGCCGGTGGCAACATCGTCCTTTCGCTCATCCTCTTCTACCTCATCGCCGAACGCGGCATTGCGCTGGCGACGACGCTGGCCGGCTGGCTGAACGCCGGCCTCCTGTTCCTGGGCCTCTACCGCAAGGGCCTCTGGGAGGTCGACCGCGAACTCGTGAGGCGCACGGGCCTCATCATCGTCTCGGCGTTGATCATGGGCGGGCTCCTGGTCTTCGAGATGAACTGGCTGGCGGCATGGCTGCAGCCGAAAACGCCGCTGACGACGCAGATCATGGCGATCCTCATCCTCGTGATTTCGGCGATGGTCGTCTATTTCGCCCTGGCGCTGGCGACAGGGGCGGCCGATCGCCGGCTTTTCCTGGCCGCGCTGAAACGCAAGCGGTCGAAGGTGAAGCCCGATCAGAGCGCTTGATCGCCGCATCGGGCTCCGTCATAACCTGCCGCAATCCCAGACCCTGTCCTTGACCCTCTCCCGCATCTGGAGCGCGCCGACCCCATGAGCGAGACGAACCCATCCGCCCTGCCGAACCGTGTGCTCTCCGGCGTCCAGCCGACCGGCAATTTGCATCTGGGCAATTATCTCGGCGCGATACGCAAGTTCGTCGCCCTGCAGGAGAGTCATGCCTGCCTGTTCTGCGTCGTCGACCTGCACGCCATCACCGCGCAACTGGTGCAGGACGATCTGAAGGAACAGACCCGGTCGATCACCGCCGCCTTTCTGGCTGCCGGCATCGATCCGAAAGCGCATATCGTCTTCAATCAGAGCCGGGTGCCCGGCCATGCCGAACTCGCCTGGATCTTCAACTGCGTCGCGCGCATCGGCTGGATGTATCGGATGACCCAGTTCAAGGACAAGGCCGGAAAGGACCGCGAGAACGCCTCGCTGGGGCTCCTGGCCTATCCGAGCCTGATGGCCGCCGACATCCTGGTGTACCGGGCCACACATGTGCCGGTCGGTGACGACCAGAAGCAGCATCTGGAACTGACCCGCGATATCGCGGCGAAGTTCAACAATGATTTCGCCGAGCGGATCGCGGCCGCAGGGCTGTCGATCCCGGTCGACATGGGCGGCAACTCGGTCGAGGGCTATTTTCCGATGACCGAGCCGCTGATCGAAGGCCCGGCGACTCGTGTGATGAGCCTCAAGGATGGGGCCAAGAAGATGTCGAAATCCGATCCTTCGGATCTGTCGCGCATCAACCTTACTGACGACGCCGATGCCATCGCCAGGAAGTTCCGCAAGGCCAAGACCGATCCCGACGCTCTGCCCTCCGAGGAGGCTGGCCTTGCCGGTCGTGCCGAGGCGAGCAACCTCGTCGGCATCTATGCAGGCCTGGCCGAACGTTCCAAGGCAGATGTCCTGGCCGAATTCGGAGGCCGGCAATTCTCCGAATTCAAGCCGGCGCTGGTGGAACTCGCCGTCGAGAAGCTGAGCCCGATGGGCGACGAGATTCGCAAGCTCCTTGCCGCGCCAGACCACATCGATGCCGTGCTGAAGGACGGCGGCGAACGCGCGAACGCCATCGCCGAGGCGACGATGCGCGACGTCAAGGACATCGTCGGGTTCCTGCGCGATTGATCCGTGCGACCATTCGATCGGTGGTGCGATCTCAACGAAGCCCCATCTTGCCGCGGCATCCTTCCGCTGCCATCTTGCCGCCATGGTTTCTCAACGCATCGGCCGCGACGCTGGCGGCAAACGCAAGTTTCTTGCGATCATCGACAACACGCCCGAATGCGGGCGCGCGGCGACTTACGCCGCCTATCGCGCCAAGGCGAGCGGCGGCGCGGCTGTGCTGCTGTACGTGATCGCGCCCGGCGACTTCCAGCATTGGCTGGGGGTCGAGAAGATCATGCGCGCGGAGGCGGCCGAAGAGGCCGGCAGCCGACTCGACAAGATCGCCGACGGACTGCGCGAAAGGGTCGGCATCGAGCCCGAGACGGTGGTCCGCGGCTTGCGGCGACGCGGGGATTCGCTGGCGACGGCCCGTACGCGGTCGATCACGTGGTTCGCGAGCTGGGCATCCTCGTCGAGGAACGGGACCTCGGCGCTGTCGAGCAGGACGCGGTCGCGCTCGGAGACGTGGCCGATGACGACGAGCTGCGTGCGCACGTCGGACTCGAGGCCGCGCGCGTACATGACCAGCTCGAGCGCGTTCATCACGCCGCGCAGCGAGGCGTCGACGAACACGAGATCCGGCGAGTCCCGATTGAGCTTGTGCGCGGCATCGGTGCCCTCGCTCGCGATCTCGACCTGCGCGGCGGGGTGGGCGCGGCGGGCGAGGCTCCACAGCCACCGGCCCCGCGCGGCATCGTCATCGACGACGAGCACGCGGATCGAGCGGTTCTTCTTGCCGAGGCGCTCGGTGATCGCATCGAGCTGCAGCAGCACCTCGGCGACGCTGCGAGGGCGCGCAGCGGGTTGCTTCGCGAGGAGCCACTCGACGAGATCGGAGAGCTCGACCGGGAGGTCCGTGCGCAGATCCGCGAGGCGCGGCGGTGGATCGTGCGTGTGGCCGCGGAGCTCCACGTCGCGATCGTCGTCGGCGAACGGCGGGGAGCCGCACGCGAGCTCGATGGCGATGCAGCCGAGGCCGTAGAGATCGATCGCCTCGGCGGCCGCGGGATCGTCGGCGACGACGTCGCCGCGCAGCACCTCGGGCGCGAGCACCTGGCCGTGGGGGCCGAACGCCGGCACCTGAGACAGCGACAGCCGGCCGAGCACCATCCGGCCCGTCGCATCGACGAGCACGGTGGATCCGGAGATATCACCGATCGCGATGCCGGCGTCGTGCGCGTGCGCGACCGCGTCGAGCAGGAGGCGCAGCCTCGCGAGGTAGAGCTCCGGCGGCAGCAGCGGATCGAGGCGCTCGCGGAGCAGCACGCCCGCGACGCGCTCGGCCACGATGTACTCGACGCCGTCGTGGATGCCCATGCCGTGGA
>JBBSUS010000257.1:0-4765 GCA_038234195.1 Hyphomicrobiales bacterium
GATGGTTGCATGGCGGCTGGTCCTCGATGGCGACGCACACAACCTCTATAGCGTGCCGGCACAGACTGTTGGAAATTATTCCTATGCCATGAGGCGACGTGCCTGCGAAAAACCCCCGACTTTCAGGGGAATTACGCATGATCTCGGCGTCATGTTAAAGGAATTTATCCCCATGTTTGTGGTTCTGCGGCAGTCTGGGTGCTCCCTGTCGAGGAGTTGCCGATGCCCCCTGCCGATCTATCGACAATCGAAGCCCACCTTCGTCTCGCCGCCCGCCACTACAACGACGCGCGGCGCCGCGAACTCGAGCGCGAAGTGTCAAAGCGCGAACTCGAAGGCCTGCTGCACCACTTCGACTGTGCCCTGCCGATGAACACCGATCGCGTCATCGACGGCAGGGCCGCCTTTTCGCAGCCGGTTCTGGCAGAGCTTCGAAGACGTTGTACCGGCGATTTGGCTCGCCTTGCGCGCCATGCCCGCGCGGCCGATCCACGCTACGATATCAATCGCCACATGGCGATCAAGCGCCTGGCGCGTTGGCTCACCGGCGTCGGCCCCTGGTACGAGCCGTCAATCGAGCCGAGCCATCGCCCGAAACACCGCCGCCGCAAACCACGCCCGCCGGTTGAAAAATGCGCCACGACGACCCGGGAGTGCGGCCGTTCTAGGCCTTAAGGAGGGTGGCATTCCGTTCCGCGATTGCTTGACAGCGCTCCTGAACCTTAGGACAAGTGGCCGCGACGGTTGGGCGCCGAGTGGATAGGAATAAGGTTCCTTGCGGCGGCCCCGCCTGCGATCTGGGAGGGTCCACTCTATGACATCGAAATCCGCGCGCCTGCGCCGTCTCGTTCTCGGCTCATCGGTCGCCGCCGCAGCTCTCGTCTGCACCGCTGCGGGCGCCATAGCCCAGGAGAAGATCTCCGACGGCGTCGTGAAGATCGGCATCCTCAACGACCAGTCCGGCGTCTACGCCGATTACGGCGGCAAGGGCTCCGTCGCCGCCGCCGAGCTGGCAGTCGAGGATTTCGGCAAGACCGTGCTCGGCGCGCCGATCGTTCTGGTCAACGCCGACCACCAGAACAAGGCTGACATCGCCTCCAACATCGCCCGGCAATGGTACGACCAGGACAAGGTCGACATGATCACCGAGCTGACGACCTCCTCGGTCGCGCTGGCCGTGCAGGGTCTGTCGAAGGAAAAGAAGAAGATCACCATCACCGACGGCGCGGCGACCGCCGAGCTGACCGGCAAGCAATGCACGCCCTACGGCTTCCATTGGGTCTTCGACACCCATGCCCTGGCCGTCGGGACCGGCGGCGCGCTGGTCAAGGCCGGCGGCGACACCTGGTTCGTCCTCACCGCCGACTACGCCTTCGGCTATTCGCTGGAAGAACAGACGACGAAGTTCGTCGAGGCCAATGGTGGCAAGGTGCTCGGCTCGGTCCGCCACCCGCTCGCCACCACCGACTTCTCCTCCTTCCTCCTGCAGGCCCAGGCGTCGGGCGCCAAGGTCATCGGCCTTGCCAATGCCGGCCTCGACACGGCCAACGCCATCAAGGGCGCCGCCGAGTTCGGCATCGTCCAGGGCGGCCAGAAACTGGCGGGCCTGCTGTTCACCCTAGCCGAGGCGCACGGCCTGGGCGCCAAGGCGGCGCAGGGGCTGAACCTCACCGAGGCCTGGTACTGGGACCAGAACGACGAGACGCGGGCCTTCGGCAAGCGCTTCATGGACAAGACCGGCGCCATGCCGAACATGATCCAGGTCGGCACGTATTCCTCGGTCCTGCAGTATCTGAAAGCCGTCAAGGAAGCGGGAACCGACGAAACGGAAGCCGTCTCCAAGAAGCTCCACGAGATGCCGGTCGACGACATCTTCACCCACAATGGCAAGGTCCTCGAAAACGGCTCGATGGTGCATGACCTCTATCTCTTCCAGGTGAAGTCGCCTGAGGAATCGAAGGGCCCGTGGGACCTCTACAACCAGATCTCCACCGTGCCGGGCGACGAGGCGTTCCTGTCGGTGAAGGATTCCGGCTGCGACGTCTCCAGCTTCAAGAACTGATGAGCCAGACGATCCGGCCGCAACAGCGGTCGGATCGTCGTTTTTCGCGCGCAGCGCTGGCCGCACCCTCGACCCGGCCATCTGGCGCGGTGCGCAAAGTGCCGTGGATCTCATACGTGCGTCTGTCAGGCGAGCGTGTTGAATGGATCGGCGGTTCATGGCGCCGTCCAATCGCTGAAGAGCGCCCTTCGCCAGGGGACACTTGCAATAAAGGCCGACGGTCGCGGGAGGCGATCGGCGGCGACACGACAATCGGGAGGACAAAAACCATGCAGACCACCAGAATCAACAAGCCACGAGCCGGCGCGCTTCGCGGGATGGCTCTGGCGGCGCTGACGGCGTCGCTCGCCGCCGCCACCGTCATGCCCGCCGCCGCCCAGGAGAAGATCTCCGATGGCGTCGTGAAGATCGGCATCCTCAACGACCAGTCCGGCGTCTACGCCGACATCACCGGCAAGGGCTCCGTCGCCGCCGCGCAGATGGCGGTGGAGGACTTCGGCAAGACCGTGCTCGGCAAGCCGATCGAGATCGTCTCGGCCGATCACCAGAACAAGCCGGACATCGGCTCCTCGATCGCCCGGCAATGGTACGATCAGGACAAGGTCGATGCGATCATGGACCTGACGACGTCCTCCGTCGCGCTTGCGGTCGAGGGACTGTCGAAGGAAAAGAAGAAGATCACCATGGTGACCGGGGGCGGCTCGACCGACATCACCGGCAAGCAATGCACCCCCTACAATTTCCAGTGGGTCTACAACACCCGCGCCCTGTCCGTCGGCACCGCCGGCTCGCTGGTCAAGAACGGGGAGGACACCTGGTTCTTCGTGACCGCCGACTACACCTTCGGCGATTCGCTGCAGGCGCAGGCGACCAAGGTTGTGGAGGCGAACGGCGGCAAGGTTCTGGGTTCCGTCCGCCACCCGATCTCGACCACCGACTTTTCGTCCTTCATGCTGCAGGCGCAGGCCTCCGGCGCCAAGGTGATCGGCCTTGCCAACGCCGGTCTCGACACCGCCAACGCGGTGAAGGCTGCTGGCGAATTCGGGCTGACGCAAGCCGGTCAAAAGCTTGCGGCGCTGCTGTTCACCCTCGCCGAGGTGGAAGGCGTCGGCGCCAAGGCCGCGCAAGGGCTCAATCTCACCGAAGGCTGGTACTGGGACCAGAACGATGAAAACCGCAAACTTGGCGAGCGCTTCAAAGCCAAGATGGGCAAGATGCCGAATTCCTTGCAGATGGGCACCTATTCGGCGGTCCTGCAGTATCTGAAGGCCATCAAGGAAGCGGGGACCGATGCCACCGAGGCGGTCGCCAAGAAACTGCACGAAATGCCGGTCGACGACGGCTACACCCACAAGGGCAAGGTCAACGCCAACGGCCAGATGGTCTACGACATGTATCTCTTTCAGGTGAAGAAGCCGGACGAGATGAAGGGCAAGGAAGACTTCTACAACCAGGTCGCCACCATCCCCGGTGACGAGGCCTACGGCACCGTCGAGGAGTCCGGCTGCGACGTCTCGTCCTTTCCGAAGGGCTGACGCGAACGACGCATCGCATGGGATCGGTCGGCGCCATTGACGGGCGCGCCGACCGATCGCACACCGACCTTCGACAGGAAGCAACAAACGTGACCCAAGGGCCCCCGAGATGAGAGCCATCCCGTCAGACGCAATCCTGTCGGCGCGCGGCCTGACCAAGGAATTCCTTGGCTTCAAGGCCGTCGAAAACGTCGATCTCGACATCCGCGAAAACACCATTCATGCCCTGATCGGCCCCAACGGCGCCGGCAAGACCACCGTCTTCAATCTTCTCACCAAGTTCCTGACGCCAACCAGTGGCACCATCACCTTCAAGGGCCGCGACATCACGAAGACCAAGCCCGCCGATGTTGCCCGGCTCGGTCTCGTGCGCTCCTTCCAGATCTCGGCCGTCTTTCCGCATCTCACCGTGATCGACAACGTCCGCGTCGCGCTGCAGCGCAAGGCCCATCTCGCGACCCAGTTCTGGCGTTCCAGCCACGCCCTCGACCATCTCGACGAGCGCGCAAGCGAGCTTCTCGAATCCGTCGGTCTTCAGGATTACGCCCACCATGAGGCGGCCGAGCTTTCCTACGGCCGCAAGCGCGCGCTGGAAATTGCAACCACCCTCGCCCTCGAACCACCGGTTCTGCTGTTCGACGAACCGATGGCCGGCATGGGCGCCGAGGACATTGGACGCGTCTCCGCCCTCATCAAGCGCATTGCCAAGAACCGCACCGTCCTGATGGTCGAGCACAATCTCAACGTCGTCGCCGACCTCTGCGACCAGGTGACCGTGCTCGCCCGAGGGGAAATACTGGCCGAAGGCGACTACGAGACGGTCAGCAACGACCCGCGGGTGCGCGAAGCCTATATGGGAAGCGAACATGACTGAGGCGCCGAGCCATTCGCCACTTAAGGCCAGAGGCGACGCGCCGCTTCTCGAGGTGCGCGATCTCGACGGCTGGTACGGGGAAAGTCATGTCCTCCACAAGGTGTCGCTCGATCTCTACGAGGGCGAGACGATCACCCTCGTCGGCCGCAACGGCGCCGGCAAGACGACGACGCTGCGCGCCATCATGAACCTCTTGCCGCGCCGCGAGGGCATCGTGAGGATCGCCGGCGAGGACATGATGAAGGTCAAGGTCCACAAGACCGCCTATGCCGGCATCGGCTACGTCCCCGAAGA
>JBBSUS010000258.1:0-4760 GCA_038234195.1 Hyphomicrobiales bacterium
ACCGGCTTCAGGACGCAGTCGGAGCTGGAGCCTTCGGCCTGCTGCGTCGAGGACCCGTCAAAGCCCCACAGCGGCAATTGCTCGAGCGTCGGAAACTCGGCGAACTCCCTGATCTGCGTCTTGCCGCGCAGGTTCGGAACCGGCGTGTAGCCATCGAGCCAGATGTACTCGAGCTTGAATTTCGTCATTGCGAATCTCCTGTCAGCCTCTTCGAAATGGAGAGACGGCAGCACAGCTGCGGTCTGCGCCGGAACGCGTCTCTCGACATCGCACGCAACGCAGCAAATTTCATGCCAGATGCTCCAACGGTCGTAAGGATGTTGTTCCCCAGGTCCAATTGGCCCCGCCGCGGGCGACGTCATTTTCACCTCCGATCCACCGCGTTCCGCGATTTCAAACACTTGACGGCGCATAGGGGGCACGGATGCGGAGTTTGAGCGAAACGAACTGGGGCCTGGAACGGTGTCGAAACCGAACTCTCCGATCGGCTGACCCATTGTAGAATGCCGCTTTTTGCGCCATATTGGCTACCAATTAGGCAAGCAAACGAACCCGCAGGGTCCGCTGCTCGGAGCATCTGATCGTTCCGCGCCGGGATCAGGAGACGTGACGCCATGACAAGCCATCAGCAATCCACTCATAAGCGATCCGCAACCATCGTCCCGTTCCCCGTCGGCGGACGGGCGGGCCTCGTCCGTGTCGCAGTTGAAAGTGGGCTCGCCGACGTAGCGGTCCCGGCTGTCGATTGGCGCGGCTGGTATCATGGCGAAGCCGTTGCGGACTCCGACAAGCCAGAACATCACTAGGCGTACCGATGCGTTCGGTGTGTCGCACAGGCTCGACGGCCTGAAAACCGGTGGAAAACCGGCTGGAAACGGAACCTGTGGCTGTTCGGTGTTGCGCCGCGGTCCTTGAAGAACATTTCGTGAAAGTGTACCACCGGAAGATGGCTCATCATCGCCCGGTCCGAACCTCCCCGTCTTTTTGGCTGCGCGGCAACATGTCGGCGGCAAGATGAGCGACGACCTGTTTTCGGGCAATGCGGCGCGCCAAACCCCGCCGCGAAGCGAGCCGAAGGCGCCTCGGCCTTCACGGCCTGAGCTTGCCCTGCCCCGTAAGACGCATGCATCGTCCGACCCTCTCTCCGACGACGGCCGTTACACGGCTGCAGATATCGAGGTTCTGGAGGGTCTCGAGCCTGTCCGGCGCCGGCCAGGCATGTATATCGGCGGCACCGACGAGAAGGCGCTGCACCACCTCTTCGCCGAAGTTATCGACAACTCGATGGACGAGGCGACCGCAGGCCACGCCAACTTCATCGAGGTGGCGCTCGAAGCCGACGGCACACTGTCGGTGGGCGACAATGGTCGCGGCATCCCGATCGATCCGCATCCCAAATACACCAATCGGTCGGCCCTTGAAGTCATCATGACGACGCTTCACGCCGGTGGAAAGTTCGACTCGAAGGTCTACGAGACATCGGGCGGGCTGCACGGCGTCGGCGTCTCTGTCGTCAACGCCCTGTCCGAGGTTCTCGAGGTCGAGGTTGCGCGCAATCGCCGTCTCTATCGCCAGACCTATTCGCGGGGCCTTGCGACATCCCCGCTGGAAGAGATCGGCGAAATCCAGAATCGGCGTGGAACCCGTGTGCGTTTCAAGCCCGATCCGCAGATTTTCGGAGCCGGTGCCCGTTTCAGACCCGAGCGTCTCTATGCCATGGCGCGGTCCAAGGCTTATCTCTTCGGCGGCGTCGAGATCCGCTGGTCCTGCAGCCCCGATCTTCTGCCGGTCGACGGCTCGATCCCGGCCCGCGATGTCTTCCACTTCCCCGGAGGCCTGAAGGACTATCTCGACGCGACCCTGCCGAAGGACGGCCGCGTCACCGGCCAGATCTTCGCCGGGCGCACCGAAAAGGTCACCGGCCACGGTGCCGTCGAATGGGCGATCAGCTGGACCGCCGAGGACGGCTTCGTTCGCTCCTATTGCAACACCATCCCGACACCCGAAGGGGGCACCCACGAGGCCGGCCTGCGTCAGGTGCTCCTGCGCGGCATCCGCGCCTTCGCCGAGGTGTCCGGCAACAAGCGCGCGGCCATCGTCACCGCCGACGACATCATGCTGACCGCCTCGGCAATGCTCTCGGTCTTCATTCGCGAACCGGAGTTCGTCGGACAGACCAAGGATCGGCTGGCCACCGCCGAAGCTCTGCGCATCGTCGAGCAATCGATCCGCGACAGTTTCGACATCTGGCTCGCCTCTTCTCCGCAGGACGCCGGCCGGCTGATCGATTGGGTGGTCGAACGCGCCGACGAGCGGCTGCGGCGTCGCCAGGAAAAGGAAGTCACCCGCAAGAGCGCAACACGCAAGCTCCGCCTGCCCGGCAAGCTTGCCGACTGCTCGCAGAACGGCGCGGCGGGCGCCGAGATATTCATCGTCGAGGGCGATTCGGCCGGCGGCTCGGCCAAGCAGGCGCGCGATCGCAAGCTCCAGGCGATCCTGCCGCTGCGCGGCAAGATCCTGAACGTCGCCTCGGCGGGCCGCGACAAGCTCGGCGCCAACCAGCAATTGTCGGATCTCGTTCAGGCGCTGGGCTGCGGCACCCGTACGAAATATCGCGATGAGGATTTGCGCTACGAGCGGGTCATCATCATGACAGATGCCGACGTCGACGGGGCTCATATCGCTTCGCTGCTGATCACATTCTTCTATCAGGAGATGACCGAACTGATCCGGGGCGGCCATCTCTTTCTCGCCGTCCCGCCGCTCTACAAGCTGACCCAGGGCGGCAAGTCCTTCTATGCCCGTGACGATTCCGATCGCGAGCGACTGATCGCCAAGGAGTTCAAGTCGAACGCCAAGGTCGAGATTTCGCGCTTCAAGGGGCTTGGCGAAATGCTGCCCTCGCAGTTGAAGGAAACGACGATGGATCCGAAGAAGCGCACGCTTCTTCAGGTGGTGATGGACGAAACGCCCGAGGCGGGAACCTCGATGGCGGTGGATGCGCTTATGGGCAACAAACCCGAGGCGCGCTTCCGCTTCATCCAGGACCGCGCCGCCTTCGTCGAAGACCTCGACATCTGATCCAACCGGCCCTCGGCCAGAGCCTCGGCGCCCCATCGAAGAGCCGACCCACGGCCGAGACGCCGGAACTGCATCCGGCCTGAGGGCCAAGCTTTTTTTTGGCGATAGAGCCACAACATGTCTGGAGACGACAATCCATGACCCGCAACCGCACCGCCCTTCTCGGTCTTCTGCTCGGCACGGCGATCGCCCTTCCGCTGCCGGTCTTCGCGCAATCCGGCACCCCTGCCGCTGCGCCTGCTGCACCCGCTAGCAGCCAGGGTTCCAGCGATGCACCTTCGGCTGCCGCGTCCGCCGGCGGCACAACCGCACCGGCCGTCAGCGACGGCACCCCGTCTTCGCCCGAAGCGACTGCCAAGGCCAAAAGTGCTGCCGACGCCTTGTCGCCATTGGTGGAGGATGTGCAGGTGGTCGGCCCGTGGTCAGACGGCGACAAGCAGGGCGTCTGGCGCACGGTCATGGTGCAGTCCCCGGAGGCCGAGACGAAGTTCCACTTCTTCATCCAGCAACTCGAGGGGACTGGTACCGACCTGAAGATGCTGTCGTCGAACGAGATCCCCGAGATCAATCGAATGAAGGGTGCAGTCGTTGGCTATCGCGCAGACGAGCCAAGCGATGATGACACGAAGAGCCTGACGCTGTTCTTCGACATCCTGCCGACCGACGGTGAGGTCGCAGAGACCTATCAGCTGCATTATTTCCCGAACATGCCCTATGAGTTCGGTCCTGCGACCAACTGATCGATCTCGATCTTCATGAGGCGGTCGCCGGCGCGAGCCCGACGGGTTCAGAGGGTCACACCCCGAGGTGCCGTTGAAGGATCGCCGTCGACCAGGCCGGCGCCTCCATCGTCAGCATGTGTCCGAAGCCCGGCGCGATATCGTGACGAGCGCCCGGAATTGCGTTCGCCATTTCTTGCGCGCGCTGGGGATCGATGATCCTGTCGTCGGTTCCGGACGCGATGGTCGTCTGGACGGAGATTGTACCCAGCGTTGCACTCTGGTCCCGACGGGTCATCACCGCATGCTGCTGACGCTCGAAGACGCCTTGGCCCACCGCGCTCGCCATGTCCCGTATCCGCGCATTCAGCGCCGGCTTTTCTGGGCTCTCGTCTCCCAGCATCCGGGGCAGCAGAGCATCGGCAACGGAGCCTATGCCGCGTTCGCGTCCAACCGCGATCAGCCGCTGCCGCAGGGTGATCTGTTCTTCGGTGTCGGCCTTCGCGCTGGTCGCCATCAACACCAGCGAACGCACGCGCTCCGGGGCGATCCGCATCACCTCCAGCGCAACGTAGCCTCCCATCGACAGGCCGCAGAGGTCAAAGTGCGACGGTGCACTCTCAAGCAACCGCCGCGCCATCGCCTCGATCGTGTCGTCCTGAAACGTATCGGCAACGATGATCTCGGCGCCCACCAAGTCGTCGATTTGCGCCCGATAGAGATCGATGGTGCATAAAAGACCCGGAATCAGCACCAAACTCTGGAAATTCATCATAGAACCCCTGTAAATGTTTAGATTGAGGGCCATATCGCGTTGGACGGTTGACTCACGGCGACACTCGCCCTATCGCCCCGCTTGAATGGGCGCTTCCGCTACCAACAGCCAACCCCATACCTTAAGAGAACCGCCAGCTTGAAACGTTTTTCCGAACTCGGCCTCAGCGCCAAGGTCCTTCACGC
>JBBSUS010000259.1:0-4741 GCA_038234195.1 Hyphomicrobiales bacterium
CGGCAGGACGCTGGCGACGGCCTTCTGCGAAACGGTCTGGGTCCAGTCGCCCTCGACTTCGCGAGCGACCTCGAACTTCGGATGCGACTTCAGCGCCTCGACGATACCCGCATGGATTTCGTCGTCGACCGACGATCCGGGCAGGCCGCGGATTTCTAGAAGCTTGCCGCCGTCGGGATAGCGCTTGGCGAGATATTCGATCTGGTCGGAGCCCATCTTCTTGAAGTCGACGGCGATCCGCCAGGCGCAGGGCTCGGTGACCACCGCGTCGAAGGACACCACCGTGATGCCGGCGTCGCATGCCTCTTTCACGGCGCCGTTGAGGGCAGTTGGCGAGGCCGAATCGAGGACGATGGCGTCGTAGCCCTGCAGGATCATGTTCTGGACCTGGGCGGCCTGTTCGGTCGCAGAGTTCTCGCCGGTGGTGAAGGCATCGGCCGACTTCACCTTGCCGTCGGAAACCGCCTTGGAGGTGGTGTCCTGCCAGCTTTTGATCATGGCCTGCCGCCAGGAATTGCCGGCGTAGTTGTTGGAAAGGGCGATCGCTTTACCGCTGGTGTCGGCGTCCTGGGCGAATGCCGCGGACGAGACGACACCGGACAAAAGGGTCAGGGCCAGGGAAGCGGCAACGGGCAGGACGTAAGATTTCTGCATGGGTTCCTCCAGATTGTTGGTTCGTAAGGATTGCGATCGTCTCTCGAGACGATTTCTCGCTGATCGTTACAGAGTTTATCGTTGCCGTTTTGCGGCACAAGCAAGTGCGGACTGTTACCGCTGCGCGCAGTCCGTCAGACTATTCTTTCACCGCGCCGGTCATCGACGAAACGTAATAATCGACGAAGAACGAGTAGAGGATCACCACGGGCAGCGATCCCAGAAGCGCGCCCGACATCAGCGCGCCCCATTCGTAGATGTCACCGCGCACGAGTTCTGTCAGAACGCCGACCGGAATTGTCTTGTTCTCCGAGGACGAGATGAAGGTCAGCGCATAGATGAATTCGTTCCAGGAGAGGGTGAAGGCGAAGATGCCGGCGGAGATGAGGCCCGGCACCGCGAGCGGCAGGATCACCTTGGTCAGGATCTGCCACCGCGAGGCGCCATCGACGAGAGCGCTTTCCTCCAGCTCGAACGGGATGGTGCGGAAATAGCCCATCAGCAGCCAAGTGCAGAAGGGTATGAGGAAGGTCGGATAGGTGAGGATCAGCGCCCAGGTGGAATCGAAGATGCCGACCTTGAAGACGATAAAGGCGAGCGGGATGAACAGGATCGAGGGTGGCACGAGATAGGCCAGGAAGATCAATAGCCCGGTCACCCGCGCACCGGTGAAGCGCACCCGCTCGATGGCATAGGCGGCGAAGACCGAGGCGAAGAGCGAGATGAAGGTCGAGGCGGTGGCGACGAACATCGTGTTCCACAGCCAACCTGGATAGGAGGTTTCGAACAGCAGGAACTTGATGTGTTCCAGTGTCGGCCCGACCACCCAGAACGGGCTGTACTTGCTGTAATTGGTCAGCTGCGCGTCCGGTTTGATGGCGGTGATCGTCATCCAGTAGAACGGAAACAGCAACACGAAGATGAACACCGCCAGCGGCAGGTAGACCACCATGATCTTGCGCAGCGGGCTGTCGTACTGCGACAGGCCCGACGTCTTCTCGTCGCGCTTCTCGGCACGTGTCGAAGCCTTGGCGGCAGCCTTTGCGGCAGAAGCGGCCTTGCGGGCGAGGAGGGGATCCTGGCTCATCGTACGGTCTCCTGATTCAGGCCCATCAGTCTCCGCCCCCCTGCTGCCATTTGCGCCGTTGCAGGCCGAAGAAGGAGAACAGGATCGCGGCCAAAAGGAATGGGATCATCGCGACGGCAATCGCTGCGCCCTCGCCGAGCTGGCCGCCGGGGATCGCCCGCTGGAAGGAGAGCGTCGCCATCAGATGGGTGGCGTTGACCGGCCCGCCGCGGGTCAGGACATAGATCAGCTGGAAGTCGGTGAAGGTGAAGAGCACCGAGAACGTCATGACGACGGCGATGATCGGCGTCAGGAGCGGCAGGGTGATCTTTGTGAAGCGCTGCCAGGGTGTGGCGCCGTCTAGGGCGGCGGCCTCGTTGAGCGATTGCGGGATGGTCTGCAGCCCTGCGAGCAGAGAGATTGCCACGAACGGGATGCCGCGCCAGACATTGGCTGCGATGACCGACATGCGCGCGTTGGTCGGGTCGCCGAGGAAGTTGATCGGCTGGTCGATCCAGCCCCACTGCATCAAAACATAGGAGATGATCGAGAACTGGCTGTCGAAAATCCACCAGAAGGCTAGCGCCGAGAGCACGGTGGGCACGACCCATGGCAACAGGATGATCGCGCGGAAGACATTCTTGAACGGCAGATGCTCGTTGAGAATGAGCGCCAGCCACAGGCCGAGGGCAAACTTCAGGACCGAGGCGACGCTCGTATAAAGGATGGTGTTGAACACCGACATCCAGAAGACGTTGTCGCCCCACAACCAGGCGTAGTTCTCCAGCCCGATGAAGACGCCCGTACGGCCGATGGTCGTGTCGGTAAAGCTCAGCCAGACGCCGAGCGCGAGCGGGTAGGTCAGGAAGCACAGGAGGAAGATCGCTGCCGGCAGCATGAACAGGATGCCGAGACCGGTCTTGCTCTCGACCACGCGCGTGAAAAGCGACGGTTTGGCCACCCGTTCCCGTGCGGACATCTCGATGCTGGCCATTGTCTCACGCCTCCCGACGTCGCGCGGCGTGTCGGCGCCGCGATTCTTTTGCCTGTGCCGCCCCAATGCCAGGCCTCCTCGGCCGGCACCGGCGGGGTGCGCCGGCCGGGGACGCCCTGGGGCGTCCCCGGCCGATCTCGTTCAGCTTGGTTTGTATCAGGTGCGGTAGTAGCGGCTGGCCTGCCGCTCGGCATTGGCCATCGCGTCCTCGGTAGAGGTCTGACCGGTGACGGCCGAGGCATACATGTCGACGAGCACGTAATCGGCCATGACGCCGGCCGACGAGGGTCCGAGAGGTCCTGCATAACCGTTCGGCTGAAGGCTCGCGGAGGCCTTGGAGTAGGGCTCGTGGATCGGATTCGACGTCCAGACCGGATTGTCCGCGAAGGCCTTGAGCGCCTGGCAGCAATAGGCGCTGGCACCCTCGATCCAGGCATTCATCTTGTCGGCCTGATACATGAATTCGAGATAGGCCTTCGCCGCCTGCGGATATTTGCAGTGGTTGAAGATCGACAGGGTCGACGTCTGGTGGAGCTCCACCGACTTTCCGATCGGGCCGATGGGCAGGGTGACCGTGCGGATGTCGGCGGCCAGATCGGCCATCGCCGGGTCCTTCTTGGCGGCGTAATAGAGCGAGACCCCGTTTGCGGTCAGCGAGATCTGGCCGGCGAGGAAGGCACGATTGTTGTTGATGTCGAGCCAGCTCTCGGTGCCGGGGATGAAGGTGGCGTACAGCTTCTTGGCGTATTCGATCGAGGCTTTGGTCTCGGGTGAGTTGATCGTCACCTTGCTGTTCTCGTCGACCATCTTGCCGCCATGGCTCCACAGCAGCCAATGCGCGTAGTTGTTGCCGTCGCCGACGGCCTTGCCGTGCGGGAATCCGGCAGGCGTGCCCTTGGCCTTCATCGCCGTGCAGAGCGCCAGGAAGCCGTCCGTGTCCTTGGGGAATTCCGAGAACCCGGCTGCCTTCATATGGCTGTCGCGGTAGCAGATGGCGTTGCCGATGGCGCAGAGTGGGACGGCGATGAACTTGTCGCCCTGGGTGGCGTAGCCCCTCAAGCCATCATACCAGCCGCCGTTCTTCTCGCCGAGCATGTTGGCGAGGTCGGTGACGTCGACGAGCTTGTCGGGATACTGGAACGGGTCGTCGAACCAGCTCATCACCATGTCCGGTCCCGATCCGACATTGGCGGCGACGGCTGCCTTCGGGCGGACGTCCTCCCAGCTTTCCTGGTCGATCTTCACGGAGACGCCGGTCGCATCCGTGAAGGCCTTGGTGTTGGCGTTCCAGGCCTCTTCCTCGCCCTTGACGAAGGGCACCCAGCGCAGGAGCCGCAGCGAAGCGCCCTCTTCGGGCTTGAACATCATCGCCGCGTCCTGGGCGAGGGCCTTCTTGGTGGCAAATGTGCCGCCCAGCGCAACACCTGCGGCCAGACCGGCGGTGCTGGTCAGAAACGTTCTTCTGTCGATCGTCATGTTCAAATCCTCCAAATGTACGGGAGTTCTGATCGTTTCCCGCCCGGCCTCCCGGAACTCGGACGGTTCGTTCGGCGAGTTCCCTTGGGCTTTCGGTTCCTCCCGAACCCAAAGGGACTGCCATGATCTTGGGCGCGCTTTTCTCGCGTTCCTGCCCTAGGCCGAAAGCCGCTCGCCCGACTTCGCATCGAAGAGATGCACCGCTTTCGGATCGAAGGAGACGTTCAATTCGTCGCCCGGCCGCTGCGAAATCCGCTCGCGGAACACGCAGGTGACTTCGCTCTCGCCAAGCTTGCCGACGACGTGGGTTTCCGAGCCCGTCGGCTCGACGACCTCGACCTTCAGCGGCACGTTGCCGCCGAGCTTGATGCCTTCCGGGCGAAACCCGTAGACGAGTTCCTGCCCGGGCGAGCACTTGCCGGGATTGGCCACCGGCAGGCGCTTGCCGTCGCCCGTCACGAGCACGGTGCGATCGTTCTCGTCGAGGCGGCCTGTCACCATGTTCATCGCAGGCGAGCCGATGAAGCCGGCCACGAAGAGATTGTTGGGCC
>JBBSUS010000260.1:0-4735 GCA_038234195.1 Hyphomicrobiales bacterium
AGATCGCCCGACGACCGCGTCTCGATGGAATTTCTGGGAGACGATCCCACGAAAGTGACGTTCTCGGGCGCCGCATCTGGCGGTTCGGGTGCCTTTGGCAGCGGGGCCAATATCACCGACACAGCCGAATTCCGCGAGCTCGTCGCCGAAGCGGCCGCAAAAGCCGCCGCCGATGTCAAACGGACGCCGAAAACCGGCAGTCTTAAGCAGACCGGGACGCCCAGACGTCAGGCGTCCTCAATGACCGCCGGAAGCCAGGGTCCAGGCGCATTCGGGGCAAGCATTGGTCAGTGAAACCTGGGACCCGCAACGCCGAACAGTGTGGCGGGTCTCTAAAAGGCCGATAGCCGAAGGGGTCGAATGCCGTTTCGTGGCGCCCGTAAAACAAGGCTGCGATGACCCGACAGCGTTGGCTGCCGGCTGCCCAGCGCATCGCATTCGGTAAAGAATAGCAGGTTCAACAGTCAGTCTGCAGCAGACCACCGATCCAGACCGCGTCAACTGCTGTACGATCATCGAGATCGCGATGCGGTGAGGCAGGACGCGCCGCCGGCGCATTCCATAAATCTGCACCGTCTTGAAAAAAATGGCTGGTGCGGTCGAGAAGACTCGAACTTCCACGGGTTGCCCCACAGCGACCTCAACGCTGCGCGTCTACCAATTCCGCCACGACCGCACGCCGTATGCGCAAGCGGTGGTAAGCCGCTGCGATGACGGGCGTGTAACAAGACTTGCCCCCCCGCACAAGGGCTTTTCGGGGTCGCACCTGCGATTGTCTCTGGCCTTGCAGCCGACCGGCCTCGAAACGCTTTCGCGATGGGTTCGGCGGGTTTAGAAGGGTTCAATGACGGGCCCTTCACCAACCTTCCAAACCACCGCAGCGTCCAGTCTGCGCAGTCACGCGGCGGCTGATCTCGCCGGATCGAAGCCGATGGCGCCGCCGCGCCTTTCGACCGTCGCGGAGCAGTTCCGCGCCGCGCCCGGAAGCCCGCCGGTCGCCTGGCATATCCTGCCCGGGCTCGTCGCCTATCCCGATGCCAGCGCGATGATGGAGGCGGCGGTCGCCGAGATCGCCGACGGCAACCATCCCGAGACCGTGTTCCTCCTCGAACATCCGCCGCTCTATACGGCCGGCACCGGCGCTCATGCGGAAGACTTGGTCGATGCGACGCGCTTCCCGGTGTTCGACACGGGCCGCGGCGGCCAGTTCACCTATCACGGCCCCGGTCAGCGGGTGGCCTACGTGTTGCTCGACCTCAAGCGTCGGCGCCAGGACGTGCGGGCCTTCGTCGCGGCGCTGGAGGGCTGGATCATTGCGACGCTTGGTGCCTTCCACGTGGTCGGCGAGCGCCGCGAGGACCGCGTCGGCGTCTGGGTCCGCCGGCCCGAGCGGCCGCGCGATGAGGACGGGACGGTTGCCGAGGAC
This sequence comes from Hyphomicrobiales bacterium, assembly GCA_038234195.1. Classification (GTDB taxonomy): domain Bacteria; phylum Pseudomonadota; class Alphaproteobacteria; order Rhizobiales; family Rhizobiaceae; genus Aurantimonas. The sequence goes on from JBBSUS010000260.1 coordinate 1,427, forward strand.
AAGGTCGCCGCCATCGGCATTCGCGTACGCCGATGGGTGACGTTCCATGGCATCTCGCTCAACGTCGATCCGGACCTGGCGCATTTCACCGGCATCGTGCCGTGCGGCATTCGCGGCCATGGCGTGACGAGCCTGACAGATCTCGGCCATCTGGTGTCGCTGCCAGAGGTCGACACGGTGCTCAGGGAGCGCTTCGAAGCGGTGTTCGGACCGACGTCTTGAGGCCATGAGACAGGCCGGCCGGCGAAGGCTTCAAGCCGTCGCGCGCACCTTGAAGCCGCCAGCGACCTCACCCTCGAAATCATCGACCCCGACGGCCTCGATCATAGCGCCGACCGGCCCGGTCCAGAGCGCGGTGATCATCTCGTCGACCACCGGATCGGCGCCAGCAAACACCGCCTCGACCTCTCCGGATCGGCGGTTGCGCACCCAGCCGGACAGGCCGCGCTTTTGCGCCTCGCCTTCGGCCCAGGCCCGAAATCCGACGCCCTGAACCCGGCCCGCAATGCGGCACAGCTTGGCGCTCATGCGAACTCCATGATCACCGCGTCAACGGCCAGACTGTCGCCAGGCTTGGCGTTGAGCTTTTCCACGGTCAGGTCGCGCTCGGCCTTGAGGATGTTCTCCATCTTCATCGCCTCGACCACAGCCAGCGTTTCGCCCGCCTTGACCTCCTGACCCTCCGTGACGGCGATCGAAACGACCAGCCCCGGCATCGGACACAGCAGCAGCTTCGAGGTGTCCGGGGCGATCTTCTCGGGCATCAGCGCGTCGAGCGCAGCAATGGCAGGCGACATCACCCGCACCTCCACCCAGACGCCGTCGAGGAACAGCGACAGCCCCGACCGGGTGGAACGCACCTGCGCGACGACGCCGGTGCCGTCGATTGATCCGCTCCAGGGCGAGGCGCCGACCCGGTAACGCGTGGCGACAATCGCCGAATCATCGCCCGCTCCCAAGCCGAGACGGTAGATCGCCTCGGCGCCGGCCTCGTTCATCTCGCGCTCGACCGTCACCGGAAGGTAGTCGCCGTCGATCTTGGCGACCCACTCCCGCGGCAAGACACCCGAATGTGGTCGCAGTCGGTCGATGTGCTGGTCGAGGCGGCTCTTTCGCGCGATCTCGATCGTCGTCGCGACAAGCATGGCCTTGCGGCGGGTCTCGTTCGAAATGTCCGGCCGTTCGAAGCCGTCGGGATATTCGTCTGCAATGAAGGCGGTCGACAACCGGCCTTCCTTCCACCTCGGGTGATGCATCAGCGCCGCCAGAAACGGAATGTTGTGCTCGATGCCCTCGATCTCGAAGCGCGATAGCGCCTCGCCCATCGCCTCGATCGCTTCGCCGCGAGTCGCCGCGTGGGTGCACAGCTTGGCGATCATCGGGTCGTAGAACATCGAGATCTCCGAGCCTTCGGTGACCCCCGTATCGTTGCGCACGACGACACCGCCCGCCTCGCCCTCCTCAGGAGGCCGATAACGCGTCAGCCGGCCGATCGACGGCAGGAAACCGCGGAACGGGTCTTCCGCGTAGATGCGACTTTCGATCGCCCAACCGGTGAGTTTCACGTCCACCTGGGAATATCGAAGCGTTTCGCCGGCCGCGATCCGGATCATCTCCTCGACGATGTCGATGCCCGTCACGAGTTCGGTTACCGGATGCTCAACCTGCAGGCGCGTGTTCATTTCGAGGAAATAGAAATTGCGGTCTGTGTCGACGATGAACTCGACGGTTCCCGCGCTCTGATAATCCACCGCCTTGGCCAGCGCCACGGCCTGTTCGCCCATCGAGGCCCGCGTCTGAGCGTCGAGAAACGGCGACGGCGCCTCCTCGACGACCTTCTGGTTGCGCCGCTGGATCGAGCATTCCCGCTCGCCGAGATGGATCGTGTTGCCCTTCGAATCGGCGAGCACCTGAATTTCGATGTGGCGGGGCTCGACGATGAACTTCTCGATGAACACCCGGTCGTCGCCGAAGGAGGATTTCGCCTCCGAGCGCGCCCGGTCGAATCCATCGCGGCACTCCTTTTCGTCGAAGGCGATGCGCATGCCCTTGCCGCCGCCGCCGGCCGAAGCCTTGATCATCACCGGGTAGCCGATCTCGCCGGCGATCTTAACCGCCTCGCCCGCGTCCTCGATGATGCCGAGATGGCCCGGCACGATGCTGACGCCCGCCTGCTTGGCAAAGAGCTTGGATTCGATCTTGTCGCCCATGGCCCTGATCGCCCGGGGCTTCGGACCGATGAAGACGATGCCGTTCTCCTCGAGCATCTCGCAGAAGCTCGCGCGCTCCGACAGGAAGCCGTAGCCCGGATGCACCGCTTGGGCGCCTGTGTCCTTGCAGGCTGTCAGGATCTTGTCGGCGTCGAGATAGCTTTCGGACGCGGCAGACGCACCGATATGCACGGCCTCGTCGGCCAGGCGTACATGCTCGGCTCGACGATCGGCATCGGAATAGACGGCCACGGTCTTGATCCCCATCGCCTTGGCCGACTTGATGACCCGGCAGGCGATCTCGCCGCGATTGGCGATCAGGATTTTCTCAAACATGGTTTCGACGCACTCCCAACGCGCATGATGTCTTCAGCCGACGTTTTGGACGCTCGTCCGCCGGACCGCAAGCAGCGGCAAGCCGCAGCGCATCGTCGCTTCAGGAGTGCACGATCGGCGCCTTGGCGATGCGCAGGGACAGCCGCCGCTCGCGCCAGTAGATGAAGATGCCGGAGCCGACGATGATGGCGATGCCGATCCATTTCGGCCCATCGGGAAAATCGTCGAACAAGAGGAAACCGAGAAACACCGCCGAGACGATTTCGACATAGCCGAAGGGCGCCAGTACCGCAGCGGGTGCCAGCCGATAGGCGTCAAGGAACATGAGATGGCCGACGGTTCCCACCAGCCCCGCCCCCGCAAGCAGCGACCAAACCACAAGGCCGCGCGGCATGACGATGGCCAGATCGGGGACAGCAAAGGGCGCGGCGATCACCGACGCCACGGCGAGCGTCACGGTTCCGCCGGCTCCGGCGTAGGCCATCATCGCCAGCGGTGAGGCCGTGCGCGAAAGCCGCCGTCCCAGAATCAGGTAGATCGCGATGCTGACGGCGGCAACCATGGGCAACAGGGCCGCGAATCCGAAGGCGGCGAAATTAGGCCGGATGACGATGAGTGCGCCGACGAAGCCGACCAGCACGGCCGCTATTCGGCGCCACCCGACCGTTTCCTTCAGCACCACGGCCGAGAGCAGCGTGATGATCATCGGTTCGACGAAGAAAATCGCCGTCGCGTCGGCAAGCGGCATGAAGCGCAACGCTCC
>JBBSUS010000261.1:0-4704 GCA_038234195.1 Hyphomicrobiales bacterium
CGCCGCCGATGATCAGGAGGTGCTCGGGACACGCCGCGAGATCGAACAGCGACTCGTGGGTGAGATACGGCGTTTCGGCAAGGCCGGCGATCGGCGGAACGAGCGGCGAGGAGCCCGTCGCGATGACGAAACGACGGGGGCGCACCAGCTGCCCGTCGGCGGAGACCGTGCGCGCATCGACGAAAATCGCCGTGGCCTTCAGCACCGTGACGCCGAGTCGCTCGAAACGCTCCACCGAATCGTTCGGCGCGATCCCTGCGATGACCCCCTGGACATGGGCGTGCACCTTTTCGAAGTCGACGACCGGCTCGCCCGCCGTCACGCCGAAGCGATGTGCCTCGCGAATCGCATGAACGTGCTTGGCCGCGGCGATCAGCGCCTTCGACGGCACGCAGCCGGTGTTGAGGCAGTCGCCGCCCATCTTCGCCCGCTCGATCAGCACGACCTCGACGCCGAAGGCCGCCGCGGCCGCCGCTGTGGTCAGGCCGGCGCTGCCCGCACCGATAACGCAGATGTCGGGGGTCAGGATGGCGGCCATGGCGGTGCGTCCTTCGTAGGCGTCGGGAAGTCGTTGGTGGACATGGGCTCGCGTCGGGCGATCGTCAGTCGGAGTGGGGTGACGCCCCGGCGACATCGGGGCGACGGCCCTTGAAGTAGGTCTTCTTCAGGACGAGACCGAGTATGCTGAGGGCTGCCAGACCGACCAGCGCGATGGTCATCTGCGGCGTGACGAGATCGGACACGCCGACATCGCCCTTGTCGACATTGGCCAGCGCCTGGTCGATGCCGCTCCCGAGGAAGGCATAGACCATCGCGCCCGGAATGATACCGAGGAAGGTTGCGGCCACGAAGGTGCGCGTTTTCACGTCGAAGAAGGCCGGCGCGATGTTGACCGCCAGAAACGGCAGCAGCGGGGTCAGCCGCAGCACCAGAAGATAAGCGAAGGCGTCGTCGCGGAACCCGTCGGCGAAGCGCTTCACCGCGCCTCCGGCCTTGCGGCGCAGCACGTCGCCAAAGGCATGTCGGGCGGCCAGAAAGATCGCTGTCGCGCCGATCGTTGCGCCGACCACGGCGAGCGCACCGCCGATCAGCCAGCCGAACATGAAGCCGCCGGCCAGCGTGACGATCGATGCGGCCGGAAAGGCGAAGGCGACGAGCACGGCATATCCCGCCACGAAGGCGAGGGAGGTGAGGAGCAGATGGTCCGCCACCGCCTCTTTCAGCGCCTCGCGACTTTCCAGAAAGGCGTCGAAGGAGAGATAGCGCTGCAGGCCTAAGGCGTATCCGAGGGCGAGACCCGCAGCGAGGACGACGAGGGGCCAGAAGCGCTTCAACGAAGCGATCGGTCCTCGATCTTGAATGCTCATGGGCCGGTCCTTCGCTGCCTGCGGATCGTCATCGACGGGCTCTTCGTTCAATGGCCATCCGGTGTTACGTGCTTGCGACGCCGAACCGCTGTCCTGCGTCACCGCCAGCACTGCCGATGGCACCACCGTAGCATGCGGCGCTCCGGCGCCACGCGATCCGAAGGGCCTCGCTCTGGCGCCCATCCTTGGCAATCTGTCCCATGCTGCCCCTTTGAAACAGCGTGATGACGGCAATGTTATTGCGTCGGCGGCGATTCGGTGAGAAGGCTCGCTTCATCAATGTCCAACCTTCCCTCGATCCACCCCGCTCAACGCCCGACATAAGCCCGCACGGCGATTGACTTTTGGATGTCTTCGTTCCTATAAGCCCGGCAGACGAGCGGGCGATATCCCGCGCGGGGCTTGGCTTCGCGTTGCCGGTTGGCCCGCACAATCGCTCATATTTCCGGTGCTAAATCCGGACAAGACGAAGGGCCCGCGTCGCCGCATGCGGGAAGATCACGATGAAGCGCACCTATCAGCCGTCCAGGCTCGTCCGCAAACGCCGTCACGGTTTTCGCTCGCGCATGGCGACCAAGGGTGGCCAGAGGGTCATCGCGTCGCGCCGCGCCAAGGGCCGCAAGCGTCTTTCGGCCTGATCGCGATCGACCATCAAGCCGGCTTTTCCGGGCTCGCAGTCGACCCCTCGTCAGTCTCGGGGCCACTTGTGGCCGACGGAACTTCGAGTCTGCTTGAGCGATCCGCACGGACGCCGGGCGTGATGTCGAAGCGGCCGGAGTTTCTGGCTGCGCGCAAGGGCCGTCGTCTCAACGGCCCTTATTTCTTTGTCGAAACCCGCGATCGCGGCGACGGCTCGGCACCGCGCTTCGGCCTGACGGTGACCAAGAAGGTCGGCAATGCCGTCGAGCGCAACCGCATCAAGCGCCGGCTGCGCGAGGCGATCCGTCTCAAGGCTGCGGCTGACATGGCCGATGGGATCGACTATGTGGTCGTCGCACGCCGTGAAGTGCTCGACTTGCCCTTCGCCGCGCTGAGTGACGAACTGTCCCGACGCATCGCCCGCCTGCTCGAGGCTGCGCCGGCCAAAACCAAGCGGCGCTCGTCCGAGCGCCCATCGGGGTCCGATTGATGGAAAACAACCGTAACTTCCTGATCGCCATGGCGCTGTCCATCGGCGTGCTCGTCGGATGGCAGTTCCTTGTCGTCTCGCCGCGCATGGAAGCCCAGCGCCAGAATCAGCAGGTCGCGGAGACGAACGGCACGACGCCGGGTTCGCTTCAAACCCCGCAGACCCCGGCCGGCACGGAGCAGGCGCCGCCCGCCTCGCCAGCAGGCCGCGAAAGCGTCGTGCCTGCGACTCCCGAGAACCCCGCTGGCGCGGGCCAGAACGCCCAGCCGATGTCTCGCGAGCAGGCCCTGGCGGCGACCCAGCGTGTGCCGATCGACACGCCGGCCGTCTCGGGCTCGATCAATCTCGTCGGCGCCCGCCTCGATGATCTGCGGCTGAAGAACTATCACGAGACCGTCGACGACAACTCGCCGACCATCGTGCTCCTGTCGCCCGAACGCCAGCCCGACGGCTATTTCGCCGAAATGGGCTATCTCGGCCAGAATGCCGGCCAGTTGCCCGGTCCGACGACCGTCTGGACCGCCGACGGCAATCAGACGCTGACCCCCACGACGCCGGTCACGCTGACGAGCACCAATGGCTCCGGCGTGACGTTCACCCGTCAGATCGCTGTCGACGACAACTTCATGTTCACCGTTACCGACAAAGTGGCCAACACCGGCTCGCAGCCTGTGACCCTGTCGAGCTACGGTCGTGTGACGCGCTATTCCAAGCCCGCGGTCGCCTCGACCTACGTGCTGTTCGAGGGCCTGCTCGGCGTCTTCGGCGAAGATGGCCTCTCCGAGGTCAAATACTCCTCCATCGAGAGCGACAAGACGTTTTCGCCGCCCAAGGTTTCCAATGGCTGGCTCGGGATCACCGACAAATACTGGGCGACGACGCTCATCCCTGAAAGCCAGAAGCCCTACCAGTCCCGCTTTCTCCATGTCGACAAGGGCCGCACCCACTACCAGACCGAATATGTCGCCGATCCGCAGACCATCGCGCCGGGCGCCTCAGAGACGGTGACGACGCGCTCCTTCGCCGGCGCCAAGGTGGTCGATCTCATCGACAGCTACGAGAACACACTCAACATCAAGCAGTTCGGCCAGCTCATCGATTGGGGCTGGTTCTATTTCATCACCCGGCCGATGTTCCACCTCCTCGACTGGCTCTATCGCCTGGTCGGCAACTTCGGCGTCGCCATCCTCGGTGTCACGGTGCTCTTGAAACTGGTCTTCTTCCCGCTTGCCAACAAGTCCTACAAGTCGATGGCGCGCATGAAGAACATGCAGCCGAAGATCGCCGAGATGCGCGAACGCTTCAAGGACGACAAGCCGAAGCAGCAGCAGGAGATGATGCGCATCTACAAGGAGGAGAAGATCAATCCGGCGGCGGGCTGCTGGCCGGTGCTGATTCAGATCCCCGTGTTTTTCGCGCTCTACAAGAACCTTTATGTGACGATCGAAATGCGGCACGCGCCGTTCTTCGGTTGGATCCGGGATCTGGCCGCCCCCGATCCGACGAGCATCTTCAACCTCTTCGGGTTGATCCCGATCACCTTGCCGCACCTCCTGATGGTCGGTGTCTGGCCGCTCCTGATGGGCATGACCATGTTCGTCCAGATGCGGCTCAACCCGACGCCGCCAGACCCGACCCAGCAGATGATCTTCACCTGGATGCCGGTGATCTTCACCTTCATGCTGGCCTCTTTCCCGGCCGGTCTGGTGATCTACTGGACCTGGAACAACACGTTGTCGGTCATCCAGCAGTCGATCATCATGAAGCGCAACGGCACCAAGATCGAACTGTTCGACAATATGAAGGGCCTGTTTAAGCGACGAGAAAAACCGTCACGGAGTTGACGAGGCCCTTGCGCCACACATGAAGAAGGCCGGTGCGGGTGATCTCCGCGCCGGCCTTTTTCGTTTGGGCTTTGCGCTGGCCCGCTCTGGCGAAAGGGCCGCTTCGTCAGAATCGATCGCGCAGCGAGAACCAGGTCATCGCCAGAAACATCAGCGGTGCGCGAAGGCGTTTGCCGCCGGGAAAGGCCGGGATTCTCAGCTGCTCGAAATCGGCGAGCCGATCGCGGTTGCCGACGACCCGCTCGGCATAGAGACGGCCGGCAAAGTTGGCCATCATCACGCCATGGCCGGAAAAACCGCCGATCGTGGTGATGCCCGGCTCCAGGCCTCGCACATAGGGCATGCGCTCCATGGTGATGCCCAC
>JBBSUS010000262.1:0-4685 GCA_038234195.1 Hyphomicrobiales bacterium
AGCCCTTGCGCGCAGAGCCAGCAGGCGGTGAAGCGCTGGCGAGGGGTGTCGTGCGTCGTCGTCACGCCACCAGAGCGCGATCCTGCGACCGGCCTCCGCGGCCCTATCGAGGCGCGTGGACGACAGCGGAAGACCGGTGACGACGTCGCTCATGCGGTTGCGGAGCGGCTCGACGCACGCTTGCGGCCATCTTCGGGAGCGTCCCCCAATGCGACCGGGCGTTTCTCGGCCGGGGTACCCGTCAGCGCGCCGGTCAAAAGAGCCGCGCCCCGAGCGAGGCCCGGCTCGGGCGAAAAGGCTTCACGCACTTTCCTGTCGCCCGCCGCGGCGAGCCTTGCGGCGAGCGACTGGTCGTCCATCAGCCGCGCCATGGCGGCCGCCAGCGCCTTGGGATCGCGCTCCGGCACCAGAAGACCCGTGACGCCGTCCTCGATCAGTTCCGGGATCGCCGAGACTTCGGTCGAAACCACCGGCAACCGGTGCGCCTGGGCCTCCATCAAGACGTTGGGCAAGCCGTCGCGATCCCCCGAGCGAGCGATGCGCGAGGGCAGAACGAAGAGGTCGGACCGTGCAAGCAGGTCGAAGACGGCACCGCGCGCGAGGCTGCCGTGCCAGGTGATGCGGTCCGCGACACCAGCCTTTTCGGCTTGCGCGTGAAGCGTCTTCGTCAGGGCGCCGCCGCCGACATGATCAAAGCGCCAGGCGCGATCCCTAAGGATCGCCAGAGCCTTGATCAGGTCGCCGAAGCCCTTCTTCTCGACCGTGCGGCCGACCGAGACGATGCGGAAGGGTTCATTCTTGCGTAACGCACCCGCGCCGGCTCGCTCGTCCAGCGGTCTGACCTCTGACAGGTCGAGCCCGTGATAGACCAGTTCGACCCGTTCCGGATGCGGCGCGAGGCCTTGCAGATAGTCGAGATTGGCCGCCGTACAGGTGACGCCGAAGCTCGCGGACCCCAGCTTTTCCGTCAGTTCCCAGGCCGGCGTCGTCCAGATGTCCTTGGCGTGGGCGGAAAACGACCAGCCGAAACCGCGGATCACCGCCGCATAGCGCGCCACCGAGGCCGGCGTGTGGAGGTAGTGGGTGTGCAGCCAGCCGATATCGGCGGGTAACTCATGCGCCAGAACGCAGGCCTGGCCGAAGCGGCGGTAGCGGTTTGCGGTGTGGTCGCGTTGCAAATCCGCCTCGAACGCTTTGTGCGCGGCATCGAAGCCGGGCTGGCGCTCGGCGAACGCCCGGCCCGCCTTCACGCGCGCCGGATCGTCCTTGAGGTATTCGGGCAGATACAGCACGTCGGCCTTGATGCGGCGATGCACCGGATGCAACCGGGTCTCACCCGGTTGCCGCAGCGAGACGATGAGCGGCGAGAGACCACGATCTTCCAGACCGGCAATCTCCTGCGCGATGAAGGTTTCCGACAGGCGCGGATAGCCTTTGACGAGGATGGCGACACGCAAGGGCATGGGACGAACCGGATTTGACGGAGGACAGAGGACGACCAGAAGACGGTGCGGCGAAGACGAACGGCTCGGCTTGGGGAAACAGCGCGTTGCACGGCGCCCCCTCATCTAGGATCGCACCTTGCCTGCGCGCAAGTCACGCAAGGGATGGCGCGGGCTCAGCACGCCCAAGCCCTTCATCGACAAGGGCCTTTGCGTCATCGACCCGTCATTGACAAACACCGCACCGTCGAAGCTAACTGCCGGACGATGGCGAGGATGGCGATGGACGAAACCACCGGTGGGCGGACGGCAACGGAACGGCATGCGTGCCGTCAGCCGGACGCCTGGTCGTCCCCGAACCGGCGACATGCCCGGTATTCGCGCTCGGTGGCTCGGCTGGCCGCGACGCTCCTTGTGATGACGACGTTGGTCATACCACTCGTCGGCCCGGCAATTGCGCAGGAGGCGATACCAATCGCTGGTGCCGGGGCCGCAGCAACGCCGCCGGCCGAATCCTTCGGCAATGTACCGAACCGGGCGCCCGCGCCCGTGCAGACGCTACCGCCGGACGGCCCGATGCCCGTCGACGCGGCGAAAGCCCCCTCGAATGTCGCCGGCTCGTCCGGCCCCGACACATCCGGGGCGCCGATCGATGCCAGGACATCGTCCGACCGCGCGGGCGCGCCCGAAGGCGATGCGATCTCCGCGGCCGCGCCGGACGAAGCGAACGTAGCACCGGCCGCGCCTGCCCCGGTGGAGCCGCATGATCTCGTGAAAGCCGTTGCCAGCGGCGACTTGCCGCCGGTCGCCGAGCGCCTGCCGAAGCATCCCCTGGTGATGCCGGTCGACAGTTCGTGCCCGACGAACAAGCTGGGCGGCACGCTGAACATCCTGGCGGGCAGCGCCAAGGACACGCGGACGATGAACTATTTCGGCTATGCGCGGCTGGTCGGATACGATGTGAATTACGACATCAAGCCCGACATCGCCGAGAGCTACGACGTCAAGGATGGCCGCATCTTCACCTTCCATCTGCGCAAGGGGATGAAGTGGTCGGACGGCAAATCCTTCGATGCGGAGGATTTCCGTTATTTCTGGGAGGACATGGCGACCGATCCGAAGATCGCCAAGTTCGGCGTACCGGCCGAGTTGCTGGTCGAGGGCGAGGCTCCGAAGGTCTCCTTTCCCGATAAATACACCGTCGTCTACGAGTGGAGCCGGCCGAACCCGAAATTTCTCGCGTCGCTTGCCGGCACCGTCCCCTTCGAGATTTTCAGGCCGGCGCACTACCTCAAGAAGTTCAATCCGAAATATGCCGATCCCCAGAAACTGGCGGCCGAGGTTGCGAATTCGGGCCAGAAGGACTGGGTCGGCCTGCACTTCAAGAAAGACCGAGGCTACCGCAACGACAATCCGAAAATGCCGACGCTTCAGCCCTGGAAGCTCGATACCAAACCTCCGTCGGAGCGGCTGATCTTCGCTCGCAATCCCTATTTCCACCGGGTCGATTCGGAGGGTCGCCAGTTGCCCTATATCGATCGAGTGGCGATGACGGTCTCCAATCCGGAACTGATTCCCGCCAAGGTGTCCAACGGTGAATCCGACCTGCAGGCCGCCTATCTCAACTTTCCGAACTACCCGTTCCTGAAGCGCGGCGCCAAGCGCAGCGACTATGAGGTGCGGTTGTGGAAGGCTGGCGAGGGCTCGCATGTGGCGCTCTACCCTAACCTCAACGCCGACGACCCGGTCTGGCGCAAATTGCTCTCGACCGCCGATTTTCGCCGTGCGCTGTCGCTTTCCATCAACCGGGACGACATCAACAAGGCGATTTTCTACGGCCTTGCCAAGCCCGGTGCCAACACCGTGCTACCGGGCTCCAAGCTCTTCGATCCGAAGCTGCCGATGATGTGGAGCACCTACGATCCGCAACGAGCCAACGCCATGCTCGACAAGCTGGGGCTGAGGCGCGATACGCCCGAGGGCCTGCGCCACCTGCCCGACGGGCGCGAGATGCGCATCGTCGTGGAGACCGCCGGCGAGGGCAACGAACAGGCCGACGTTCTGCAGCTTATCCGCGACGACTGGCACAGGATCGGCATCGATCTCCTCATCCGCGAATCCCAGCGCGAAATCTTTCGCAACCGGGTGAAGGCCGGCTCGACGATCATGTCGATCTGGAGCGGGCTCGACAATGGCCTTCCCACGCCCGCGACCGATCCCGACGAGTTCGTGCCCTCGACGGCCGAGCAGTTGCAGTGGCCCGGCTATGGCATGTGGGTCGAGACCGGTGGGACGGGCGGCGCCAAACCCGGCGACGGCGAAACCATGGCTGCGATCGACGCGTTGATCCAGCTGCGCAAGGACTGGTCGATGACCACCGACCCGGCCAAAGAACGGCGGATCTGGGAGAAGATCCTCGACATCTCGGCCAACCAGGTCTTCACCATCGGGATCGTCTCGGGCGTCGACCAGATCGTCGTCGTCTCCGACGATCTGAAGAACGTCCCGGAGCACGGCGTCTACAATTTCGATCCCGGCGCCCAGTTCGGTGTCTACCATCCCGACACGTTCTGGTTCGGCTGCGGCGGCGAGATCGCCGACGTGACGGACGTCTCACAGCCACCGGCGACCGCAAGCAAATGATCCGTTATCTCGCGAGCCGTCTCGTCACCATGGCCTTTACGCTGCTGGCGATCAGCGTCCTGATCTTCATCATCATCCAGCTGCCGCCCGGCGATTATCTCAGCAGCTACATCGCCGAAATTCAGGCTCAGGGGGAGAAGGTCACCTATGACAAGATCGCCTTCCTGCGCGAGCAATACGGCCTCGACAAGCCGCTCTGGCAGCAATATCTCGTCTGGGTCACCGGCCTTCTGCACGGCGACCTCGGCTTTTCGTTCGAATACAACCAGCCGGTCGCCGACGTGATCGGCGAGCGCATACCCATGACGCTGCTGCTGAATTTCGCGTCTGTCCTGTTCGTCTATCTGGTTTCGTTTCCGATCGGCATCTACTCTGCAACCCACCAATATTCCTGGGGAGACCACGGACTGTCGTTCATCGGCTTCCTCGGCCTGGCGACGCCGAACTTCCTTCTGGCGCTGATCCTTCTCTATCTCGCGAACGTCTGGTTCGGCACGTCTATCGGCGGACTGATGGATGCGCAGTACATCGATGCGGACTGGTCGATGGCCAAGATCGGCTCGGTCTTGTCGCATCTGTGGGTGCCGGTCATCGTCATCG
>JBBSUS010000263.1:0-4677 GCA_038234195.1 Hyphomicrobiales bacterium
AAGGTCCGTGCGCTGGAAGGCGAGATCGCCCGCACCATCCAGTCCCTGCGCAACGTGCGCGCTGCCCGCGTCCACATCGTTCTGCCCGACGAAGGCTCGTTTCGCCGCGAGAAGCAGAAGCCGTCGGCCAGCGTCGTGATCCGCACCGAAGGCAATGCGGATTTCGGCTCGGCCCAGGCGATCCGCTCGCTCGTCGCCTCGGCGATCCCGCAGATGACGCCGGACGAGGTGACCGTTCTCAACACCGACGGCACGCTGCTCGCCTCGGGCGACGACGCCGTCTCGGCCGCGCCGACGAAACTGTTCGGCATCGAAAAGATCGTCTCCAACAGCGTCGAGGACTCGATCCGCCGCACGCTCGCGCCCTATCTCGGCATCGGCAATTTCCAGACCAGCGTGACGACCCGTCTCAACACCGACCGCACCCAGACCAGCCAGAAGATCTTCGATCCCGACAGCCGCGTCGAGCGCTCGGTGCGCAACATCCGCGAGACCGGCAACACGAAGAACTCGACCAGCGAGCAGCCGGTCGGTGTGCAGCAGGACATCCGCGCTGCCGACGCCACGCCGGCGGGCGGCACCGGTGAAACCGCGACCGATGAGAAAGATCGCCGCGAGGAACTGACCAACTACGAGATCAACGAGAAGACCATTCAGACCGTCAGCGATGGCTACGCCGTCGAACGGCTCTCGATCGCCGTCGTCGTCAATCGGTCTCGTGTGAAGGACGCCATCGGCAAGGACGCGACCGATGCGCAGGTCGACACCAAGATGGCCGAGATCCAGGGGATCGTCGCTTCGGCCGCCGGCTATTCGGAAAAGCGCGGCGACCAGCTGAAGGTCACCGCCGTCGACTTCCTGAGCGCGGCCGACTCGCTGGAGCCGGTTCCGTCGCCGGGCCTGGGCGAGATGTTCATGCGCCAGTCCGGTACGCTGATCAACGCGCTGACGATCCTCGTCGTCGCCGTGCTGCTCATCTGGTTCGGTCTCAAGCCGGCGATCCGCGCCATCGCCGCGCAACCCACGAGCGAGAGCGACACGATCGAACTCGAAAACGCCGCGCTCACTGCCGACGCGAGCGCCGGTCAAGCTTCGGGGGCTATGGATCGGATCGGCGGGACGACGACGTCCGGCATCGACCCGGCCTATCTCGAAGACCTCGGCCGCAACCAGGCGAATTCCCCCAAGGCGCGCCTCGAAAAGCTCGTCGAGTTCGACGAGGCCCATGCGGCCAATGTTCTCAAGCAGTGGCTTTACCAGGAAGAGGCGGCCTAAGCGATGATCCCACTGGCCCAGTGTCTCGCCGAATTCGATGACGACGAGGGCATTCCCTTCGGCGGCAAAGCAGCATCCGTGAATGGCCACGCCGGCGCGCCGAGGCCCATGGTCTTCGAGACCCTGATGCTCGTCGAGCCTGTGGCGAACGAGACGAAGCCCGCGCTGTCGTCACCGATCCACCCGATCGAAGAGGCGGTGCGCGCCGTGCTGATGCAACGCGGCGGTCAGGCCGGCCGTGCGGACGGTTCTCTCGTTTCTGAAACTGCGGTTACGACCGCAGACCAAAGTCCGCAGTCCGTCGCCGAGCCAGAGCCGGAGCCTCTGGTCGCGCCGCAAATCGATCACGAGGCGCAACGCGCCGAAGCCGCTGCCGCGCGTGCCGAGGAGGCCGCCCGCGCTCGCGAAGCCGTGGACGTCGAGATCGCCGCAGCGGTTGAGGCTGCGAGAGCCGAGGAGCGCCAGAACCACGAGGTCGAGCTCGACATGGCGCTGGCCCTGGCCCGGGACGAATGGACGACCACCCAGGGGACCCATCTCGCGACCTGCCTGTTCGAGCGCATGGACCGCGTTCAGGAGATCGTCAGGGCCAGCCTCGCCAGCGTCCTGCGTCCGCTCGTCACCGATGCGCGCCGCCGCCAGAGCGTTCTGGAACTGGCCGATGCGGCGAATCTGCTCATCGGCGATGGCCGCGCGCTGTCGCTTAAGGCGAGCGGTCCGGCCGATCTTCTCGCGGCCCTTTCGGAAGCGCTCGGCTCGCGCAGCGAAATGGTGACCTGTTCGCCCGACGAGACCGCGAGCGACCTGCGCATCGTATGCGACGACACCGTGGTCGAGACGCGGCTGAAGGGCTGGCACACAGCGCTGGAAGAGGCGCTTTCGTGAGTGCAGAAGCTGGCGCAGGGCATTTAGACCGCCAGGAAATCATCATCGTACGCCGCCGTCATAGCGGCGAAGAAGGCCATCATGGCGGCGCCTGGAAGATCGCATTCGCCGACTTCATGACGGCGATGATGGCGTTGTTCCTGGTGTTGTGGCTGACGAACTCCTCCGACAAGGCCACCCGCAAGCAGGTCGCGCAATATTTCAATCCGATCCGGCTGAACGACGCGTCCCCCGCCGTGCGCGGCGTCGAGACCAAGGACGACGGCGCCTCGCCCGAAGCCAAGGACAAGGGGACCAGCAAGGTCGACACCACCGGCGACCCGAACGGCAAGCCGCTTGCCGGCATGCAGACGGGCGGCGAGGAACAGGCGATGTTCCGCGATCCTTACGCCGTTCTTGCCGAAATCGCGGCCCAGGGTTCATCCACCGAAACCGACAAGGTGGCCGGAAAGCCCGACGGTTCGGGGCTGCCGGGCCTCAATGGCGGTGATGCCTATCGCGATCCATTCGATCCGACCTCCTGGCAGCTTTCGCCCAATCTGGTCCCTGGCAAGGGGGATATCAACACGGCGCCGCCAGCCGAATTCCAGACCGCCGTGATTCCCTCCGAAGCGTCTGCCGCCATACCCAAGGCGGCGTCGGACGCCTCCTCGGGCACGTCATCACCCGTCGCTGCGGAGCCGGACGTAACGCCGCTCGATGCCGTGCCGGTGAATGCTGAGCCGAGTGCCGGTGTTGCGATGTCGCGGACCGACCCGGCCGCGGTCCCGATGCCGAAGTCCGCCGATGCCGCAGAAGCGGCGAGCGGGCAAACGCGAGCGGACGCTGCAGCGATCAAGGCCGACATTGCGGAAGAACTGGCCAAGGCGGGCGAGGCCGTGCCGCAGAATCTGCAGGTCACGGCCGGCAAGGAGGGCGTGACCATCTCGCTCGCCGACGACGTGAAGGGCGGCATGTTCGCCATCGGATCGGCCCGGCCGACGCCGGACGTCGTGACGATGATGGAAAATATCGCAGCGGTTCTTGCCAAGCGTCCTGGCGACGTGGTGATCCGCGGTCACACGGATTCGCGACCGTTCCAGAGCGCCGAATACGACAACTGGCGACTGTCGGCCGCACGCGCGCAGATGGCGTATTACATGCTGACCCGTGGCGGCCTCAAGGAGACTCGCGTCAAGGGCATCGAGGGCGTTGCCGATCGCGATCCGAAGTTGCCGGACGATCCGGAAGCTGCCGCCAATCGGCGCATCGAAATCCTTTTGACGGAACCTGCCAGGTGAAGCGTTTCATGGCGAAAACGCCAACGCGGTGCATGGTTGGCGCGGGGTCGGCATTGGCGCTCGGCGCCATGACGGCCATGCTGTGGGCCGGGGCGGCCTTTGCTGTGGAGGGCGCCCGCGTCCTGTCGCCGGCGCCACCGCATTCCGCTGATCCCGGACCGCGCAAGGGGGCGAGTTCCGAAGAGGGGGCCGTCGCCTCAACTTTGTCGCAGGTCTCGGCCTCGAGCACCGGTGATGCCGTCCGGCGCGCCGCCGAGACCGCGCGCGCCGGCGAAGCGTCGCGCGATCTTCGCCCCGACCCGCCCATCGACACGCCAACCGGCACCGACGCTAGGCCGGTGGGCGCCCTCGCCGAACTGGGCCATTCGCCGACCGATGCGGCCGGGCCTGCGGCAACGGAACCCGCGGTTGAGCATGGTCCGCCCCGCAACTTCGATGTCGGATCTGGCGAGGCCGAGCTTGGCGATCCTGCAGCGTTAGCTGTGCGCGAGGCAGGTCCCAGCGATGCGGCAGCGCCCGCAAGCGCCCCGCCGGTGGTCGAACATCCTGTCGCCGATGCGCGTGGCCAGGACGAGCGCAAGGACGAAGCCGCGATCGCCACGATCGCCGGTGAGAGCGAAACGCCGCGCAATCCGGACGCGCCTTGGCAGAAGCGGCGTGGGCCGATGCCTTACGAGGTCGTGCGTTCGCTGCAGTTCCTGCAGGACCAGGTCGCGCGAGGGAACGGCCCGGCGATCCGGGTTCAGGCGATCCTGCTCCAGCGCTACGGGCGAACCTTCAGCGAGGCCGATCCGAAGGTTTGGGACGATTCGCGAAACCTGCGGGCGGCGGCGCTGTTCGTCCTGTCGGGCGGGTCGCCGATGGTGCTGCGGGTGATCCTGTCCAAGGTCACTCTGACCGGCGCGAACCGTACGCTTTTCGAAGGGGCGCTGGCCTTCGTCGAAAACCGGACGCCGCAAGCGGAGCAAGATCTTTCGAGTCTCGACCTGACGTTCGTCGAGACCAGCCTTGCTGCGCAGATCAATCTGGCATTGGCGCAATTGCAGCAGCAGGCCAAGCCGAAGGAGGCGCTCGATCGGCTGAAGCAGGTCACGCTCGCCGCACCCGGCACATTGCTCGAAGAGGCGGCCCTGCGCATGGGCGTCCTGATCGCCGAATCGAGCGGCGACCGGGAGTTGTCGGATCGCTTTGCCCGGCAGTATTTCGACCGCTTTTCCGGCTCGGCCTACGCCGGCAA
>JBBSUS010000264.1:0-4670 GCA_038234195.1 Hyphomicrobiales bacterium
ACGGCGTAGGTCTCGAACAGGTCGGCCGCCATGCCGGCGCAGTCACCGACATTGTCACCGACATTGTCGGCGATGGTCGCCGGATTGCGTGGATCGTCCTCGGGGATACCGGCTTCGACCTTGCCGACGAGATCGCCGCCGACGTCAGCGCCCTTGGTGAAGATGCCGCCGCCGAGGCGGGCGAAGATCGAGATCAGCGAGGCGCCGAAGCCGAGCGATACGAGCGCGTCGACCACCGTGCGGTCGTTGGGTGCAAAATGCATGACCGAGGTCAGCACGTAAAAATAGACGGTCACGCCAAGGAGGGCGAGACCCGCAACCAGCATGCCGGTGATGGCGCCCGACTTGAAGGCGATATCGAGACCCTGCCCCAGCGACCGCGAGGAGGCCTGGGCAGTGCGGACATTGGCCCGAACCGAAACGTTCATGCCGATGAAGCCGGCAAGGCCCGACAGGATCGCTCCGACCAGAAAGCCGGCCGCAGCATAGAGCGACAACAGAAGGCCTACGATGATCACAACCACGACACCCACGACGGCAATGGTCGTGTACTGGCGCGCGAGATAGGCCTGGGCTCCCTCGCGGATCGCCTCGGCGATCTCCTGCATCCGGGCGTTGCCCGCGTCGGCGCTCATCACCGATCGGGTCGCCCAGATGGCGTAGACGATCGACAGCACCCCGCACAGGGTGACGATCAATAATATAGTCGGCATGCCGTCCCTCCATCGCACCGGTTCGAATCGACCGGCGTCGTTCCATTCGGTCTCACAGCCCCGTCGGCACTCGCGAGTGCGGATGTCTCCCCCAGCCCTCGCCTCCTCAAAGGCAGGCGGAGGTTATAGGAGGCCTTTCGAGCGTCAAGTCGCCTGTTGGAACGATTTGGGGGTGTCGATCAGGCGGCCGATCCGGGAGCGATCGGGCGTCGTCCGCGCCAGACTTGCACCGCCAGCGCCAGCGTGCAGATCGCGACGATCGGAAAGACCACCAGATTCATCGCGTGCCAGCCGGCAGCCACGAAGGTTCGGCCCGACATGAAGGACGCAAAGGCGACGGTGGAGAACAGGACGAAGTCGTGGGTCCCTTGGGTCTTGTTCTTCTCCGATGGGCGGTAGGTTTCGGCTACCATCGCGGTCGCTCCAATGAAGCCGAAGTTCCAGCCGAGGCCGAGGAGGATCAGGCACACCCAGAACGGAACGATGCCATAGCCGGACAATCCGGTGGCGGCGCTGAGCGCCAGCAGCATCAGTCCACAGAAGACCACCGGTTCGCGCCCGAAACGGGCGATGATGCGGCCGGTGAAAAAGCTCGGCCCGTACATCGCCAGGACATGCCACTGGATGCCCAGAACGCTCATGTCCTTGGAGTGGCCATGCCCGACCATGGCGAGCGGTGCACCGGTCATGACGAAGCTCATCACCGCGTAGCTGCCGACGCCACACAGCAGCCCAACGAGAAAGCGCGGCTGGGTGACGATCGCGGAAAGCGGCCGCGCCGGCATGACGTCTGCCGGGTGGATCTCGCTCGGCGCGTCGGGAATTGCAAGGAACGAAAGCGCAAGCATGCCGAGGACGGCAAGGGCGATCACGCCGAGAAAGGCGCCGGCGAACTCCACCGGCAGAAACAGCCCTTCCGTGTAACGCACGGTCTGTGGACCGATGACGGCCGCGAAGATGCCGCCCGCCAGGACTATGGCGATCGCCTTCGACTGATCGCCCCGAGAGGCCCCGTCGGTGGCTGCAAAGCGATATTGCTGGGTGAAGGCACCGCCGAGTCCGATGATCATCAGCGCGAAGGCAAAGAGCACGAAGCTCGACTGGAAAAGAGCCAGCATCGCGACGAGACCGCCCACCGCCGTGAAACAGGCGCCCGACATGAAGCCGTAACGCCGCCCCACAGCGCGCATCAGGCTCGCCGCCGGAAGGGCGCCAAGCGCCACCCCAACCGTGTAGCCAGTAACGGGAAGCGTCGCGAGGGACTTGTCGTCGAGAAGCAGCCAGGCGCCAGCAAGCCCCCCCGTCGAGATCGTGACCGGCGCCGCGGCACCACATAGCGCCTGGGCTGCGGCGAGAACGAAGGCATTGCGGCGAACGGTGTTCTTGCCGAGGCGCAAGGAGCCTGCGCCATCGGCTGCAGCCGGGTCAGTCGCGGATACGGAAGCGATCGAATCGGATGTCGCGGCGGCGCCCTCAGTCGTCTCTGATGGCGACGGTCCGACGGTGCCGCCCGAGGAGGAAGCCGCGTGCGCCGATCGCGACGCCGCGTCGCGCTTCACTCGGTGTCCGGCGCGTTGCGGACCTTGCGACCGAGGCTGCGTTTTTCAACGATGGTCGCCTCGGACGAACGGCTGTGGCGGCGTGCGGCAGGGCGATCGCCGCCCGCATGCTGCTCAGCGTCGGGCACCGCGCCGCTCGGCTGTCCCTTTACCGGTCTTGCCCCGCGCTCTGGCCCACGTCCCTCGCCGCGCTCGGACCGAGCGATGCGGTCGAGAACTGCGTTGACGAGACCCGGCTCCTCGCCTTCGTAAAACGCCTTGGCCACGTCAACATATTCGGTGACGATCACAGCGACCGGTACATCCTTGCGCGCAGACAACTCGTGCGTGCCGGCTCGCAGTATCGCCCTGAGCGTGGTGTCGATGCGCGACAGCGGCCAATCCGTGGGCAGTGACGCGTGGATCAATGGATCGATCGCGGTCTGGCTGCGCACGACGCCGGAGACCACATCACGGAACCAAGCGGCGTCCGCGTCGCGATAGGTTTCGCCGTCGATCTCGCCCCCAAGGCGATGGGCCTCGTATTCGGCCACGACCTCGAGAAGACCGGTGCCGCCCACATCCATCTGATAGAGCGCCTGCACCGCTGCGAGGCGTGCCGCGCCGCGCTTGTTCGCCGGCTTGACCTGACGTGCAGGGGACTGGTCCTCGCGGGGCGCCATCGGCTGGGCGTCGGGCTGGGGATTGGGCTTAGACTGTCGATCGGCCATCGGCTCAGGCTCCGAGCCGATCGCGCAATGCGATCATCGTCAATGCGGTGCGCGCGGCACCCCCGCCCTTGTCGTCTCGCTTGGGATCGGCGCGGCGCAACGCCTGCTCCTCGTTCTCGACCGTCAGGATTCCGTTGCCGATCGCCAGCGTCTCGTCAACGGACAGATCCATCAGCGCGCGCGCCGATTCGTTCGAGACGATATCGAAATGATAGGTCTCGCCCCGGATCACCGTGCCGAGGACGACGAAGCCGTCATATTCGGTGCCACCCTCGTCAGCCCCGGCCAGCGCAAAGGCAATCGCCGCCGGTGCTTCCAGGCATCCGGGAACGGTGACGACGTCATAGTCGGCACGCGCCTCGTCCAGCGCCGCCTTTGCACCCGCCAAAAGCAGATCGGCGATGTGATCGTAAAAGCGCGCCTCGACGACGAGCAGATGCGGCTTGGCGGCCATGGCGTGTCCTTCGCGGAAAGCAGTCGAGGCGGAGATACGCCCCCCGGGGCCGTCAGGCAACAGCCGCCGCTGTCGTAACGCCAGGCAAAAAACGCGATACTCGCAGGCACTGGGTGTCGGTTTCGATATTATCGCTTTCGCGCGAAAGATGGACGCGCGATTGGCACAATCTTCATCGATCCGTTCGAAAAAGGGCTGGCGGCAACCTGAAGGAGGCAACAGTGCGGCTGGCGGTCCCGAAATTTTTCTTATTCTACGCAGTGCTGTCGATGTCGGCAGTTTCGGCGCAAACATCGGCCATCAACGGCAATTGGCTGCAAATCACTTCGAATGCCGGCAGTTGCGATAGCTGCTACATCGATATCAGCAATGCCAACCCAGGGCTTTTCATAAGCGCCAGCAACGGTTGGGCTGCCACCGTGATGGGACAGGACACCGGTGGTGATATCCTTGCAATCGGCCAAGGACGATGGAAACAGGGGCGCGGCGGTGCCTATGGCGGACAGGGATTTCTGGTCAAATTCGAAACACTCGACCGCCAATTACATATGGAAATGCGCGTTCCTGACAAATCTGGACGAGTACGGGTCATCCAAGCGATTTTCGTGCGAAACCGGCCGTCGAACTGAAAGCACTTGCCGACGTCCCATCATTGACGTTGCCCGGTGCCTCTCATTTTTCATCGTAGGGCGATGAAAGATTTACGACGCAAGGGCGCAGCATGCGGTCCACCGAGTGTGCCGAGCTTCAGCGAATTGTCCCGTCTCATTACACCCGGCCCCCGAACAGCCGTTCGGCATAACGGGCAATCTGATCGACCTCGAGGTTGACGGCGTCGCCGTCCTGACGTTGCCCCCATGTCGTCACCGCCAAGGAATGGCGGATCAGCAGAACGTCGAAGAGCGCGTCGTCGACGGAGTTTACCGTGAGCGACGTGCCATCGAGGCAGACCGAGCCTTTTCTGGCGATGAAACGCTTGAGGTCGTCAGGCGCGCGCAGGCGAAACCTTACAGCTTCACCCTCCTCCTCGACCGATACGATGGTCGCCCTGCCGTCGACGTGACCGGAGACGAGATGGCCGCCGATCTCATCGCCGATCTTCAGCGAGCGTTCGAGATTCACCCGCGTGCCCTCGCCCCAGTTGC
Organism: Hyphomicrobiales bacterium; assembly: GCA_038234195.1. GTDB lineage: Bacteria > Pseudomonadota > Alphaproteobacteria > Rhizobiales > Rhizobiaceae > Aurantimonas. Next base: position 4,582 of record JBBSUS010000264.1, read on the forward strand.
GTGCGGTCGTCAGGCGCAGCGCTTCCTCCCACGCTTCGACCTCAAACCAGTTCTCATTGGACCCCGATCTTGGCAGCGCCGTCACCGTC
>JBBSUS010000265.1:0-4668 GCA_038234195.1 Hyphomicrobiales bacterium
ATCTGGTGCTCGCCCGGCTGCCGGACGCGCCGGCCGGCGTGAAGGGCATCTCGCTCTTCGTCGTCCCGAAATTCCTGGTGAACGATGACGGCTCGCTCGGCGCGCGCAACGACGTGTTCTGCCATTCCGTCGAGCACAAGCTCGGCATCCACGGCTCGCCGACCTGCACGATGATCTACGGCGACGGCAAGGGCGAGACCGGCGAAGCCGGCGCGATCGGTTATCTCGTCGGCGAGGAGAACCGTGGCCTCGCCTGCATGTTCACGATGATGAACAATGCCCGCCTGCTCGTCGGTATGCAGGGCATCGGCGTCGCCGAAGCCGCCTTCCAGAAGGCGTCGGACTACGCTCGCGAGCGTCGCCAGGGCCGCGCCACGCGGCTCGCCAAAGACGGCGAGACGTCACAAGCTCAGACGAGTCCGGCCCAGATGAGCCCGGCCCAGATGAGCCCAATCGTCGAGCATCAGGACGTCGCCCGTTCGCTCCTGACCATGAAGGCGCTGACCGGCTCGGCCCGCGCCATCGCCTATGCCTGCGGCCACGCCACAGACATGGCGAAGGCGATGAAGGACGACGACGCGGCGTCCAGGGCCCAGAAGGAGCGCGCCAACCTCCTGACGCCGGTCGCCAAGGCCTTTTCCACCGACGTGGGGGTCGAGGTCGCCTCGCTCGGCATCCAAATCCATGGCGGCATGGGCTATGTCGAGGAGACGGGCGCCGCCCAGCTTCTGCGCGACGCCCGCATCGCGCCCATCTACGAGGGCACCAACGGCATCCAGGCGATCGATCTCGTCACCCGCAAGATCGGCCAGTCCGATGGCGCCGCCATGCGCAGCTATCTCGCCGAACTCGCCGAAACCGTCGATGCCCTGCGCGGCCGAAACGAGGAGGTCTTCGGCGCAACGCGTGAAGCGCTGACCGCTGCCCTCGACGATCTGGAGGAGACGACGATTTTCCTGCAGAAGGCGCTGTCGGACAAAGACATGGACACCGCGCTCTGCGGCGCGACGGCCTACCTTCGGCTCTTCGGCCTCACCGCCGGCGCCGTCTATCTGGCCAAGGGTGCCATCGCCGATACCACCCGGCCCGAGCGCACCCAACTCGCCCGCTTCATGGCCGAAAACCTGCTCGGTGAGACGGCGACGCTGAAGCACCGTGTCCTCACCGGCACGGCTAGCATCGTCGCCGCCCGCGACCTCCTTCAGTGAAAGCCCGACCATGAGCGAGTTCATCCAGACGACGACCGACGCCGGCGTCCTGACCATCCGCATGCACCGGCCCGAAAAGAAGAACGCCATCACCCGGGACATGTACCGGGCAATGGCCGACGCGGTGATCGGCGCCGGCGAGGAAGTACGCGCGATCCTGTTCTGCGGCGTTCCCGGCGCCTTTTCGGCTGGCAACGACATCAAGGATTTCGTCGCCCTCTCCGAAGGCGGCACCCGCCACACCGACGTCCACGATTTCCTGCGCGCCATCGCCACGGTCGAAAAGCCGATGGTCGCTGCCGTCGACGGCCTCGCCATCGGCATCGGCACCACCATGCTGATGCATTGCGATCTCGCCTATTGCTCGCCCGGCTCGATCTTCAGGACGCCCTTCCTTGATCTCGGCATCACGCCCGAGGCCGGCTCCAGCCTGATTGCGCCCAAGATCATGGGCGATCAGCGCGCCTTCGCGCTTCTCGTTCTCGGCGACACGTTCGACGCGCGGGCGGCGAAGGATGCCGGTCTCGTCTACAGGATCGTGGAGGGCGACGTTGAAGCGGAGGCAATGAAAGCGGCCGCAAACCTGGCTAAAAAGCCGCCCAAGGCGCTGAAGATCGCCCGCCACCTCCTGCGCGGCGATCCGACCGAGATCTTGAAGCGCATCGACATCGAGGTCGAACACTTCTCCGAACGCCTGACGTCGGACGAAGCCAAGGCCGCCTTCAAGGCCTTCATGACCCGCTGAAACAGGCTCCATTCTTCTCCCGCTTGCGGGAGAAGGTGGCCCGAAGGGCCGGATGAGGGATTGAAGGCGCCGTCTTCCGAACGATCCACCGCCGGATGCCCAGCTCTACGAATCCCTCATCGCCTGCCGGCACTTCTGCCGACTCGGGAGAAGAAGGAAGCGTTGATGGCAGCTTCAGATTTCCCGCGTCAAACCGAGTGGGATTCGCACGTGGATCGTTCAGATCAGCGTCATGATCCGGGCATGTCCGTTTGGGAATCCTTGCCGCTCTCGGGCTTTCTGCCGGACTGCCGAACCCGCGCCGCGTCCTCGTTGAACAGGAATTTGTAGGTCCCCACGCAGCCGATCACGCAGATCAGTCCGGCCACGACGAAGATCGGCCAGGTGTCGTGGCTGTCGAAGTATTTGCTGAAGACGGCGCCAAAGAAATACGCCCCGCCGCCATAGGCGCCGGCCCACAGCGCCGCGCTGATCGAATTGTAGGCGAGGAACACCGGCCAGTTCATCTTCATCGTGCCGGCGACGAAGCCGTTGAGCTGGCGCAGGATGATGACGAAGCGGGCGATCAGCACCACGGCGATGCCGTAATGCCGGAACCGCTCCTCGACCATCTTGAACCGCTCCTCGCCGAGCCCGAATTTCGAGCCCCAGCGCACGACGATCTTCCGTCCATATCGGCGCCCGACAAAATAGCCGATATTGTCGCCGACGATCGATCCGCCCCAGGCCGCAAGCAGCACCGCGGCAAGGCTGAGCGAGCCTTCGCCGGCCAGCATACCCGACGCCACGACGAGGCTTTCGCCGGGCAGCGGCAGGCCGGTGGATTCGAACAGCACCACGACGAAGAGGAGGACGACCCCGTATTGGCTGAGATATTCGGTCAAGGGCAGCTTTTCGATGGCGGTCGCGGAATGGCTCGGCGGACCGTCAAGATGCGCTTTAGCCGGGAAGGTTCAAGGCTCGATCGCAGGATCGGGGAATAGGGGCGGCCTTCGATCGACGAGGCATGTCTTTGCCCGGGTCCGTTTGGCTCGCACGAAACGCCGAATGCGGCAAGCGGCCGGTCTGCAGCACGCCACCGGCTGCCGCCTTGTGCAATCAACGCGACAGGAGCGCGACGGCCTCGACATGGTGCGACCACAGGAACTGGTCGTAGGGGATCACCCGATCCACCCTGAAGCCGCTCTCGACGAGAAGCGCCAGGTCCCGCGCCAGCGTTACCGGATTGCACGACACCGCCGCCACGCGGCCGATCTTCGAGGCCGCCAACTCCCGCGACACGGCTTCGGCGCCGGCGCGGGGCGGATCGAAGACGACGGCGTCGTAGAAGCGGAACTCCTTGGCCGGGATCGGCCGGCGATAAAGGTCGCGGCGTTCGTTGGTGAGCGGCTTCAGGCCGGGCCGCAGACGCCAGGCCGCGTCCATGGCCGCCAGCGGAGCGGCCTCCGCCTCGACGGCGTGGACGGCGCTGTGCGGCGCAAGGCGCAGCGCAAAGGCGCCGAAGCCGGCGAAGAGGTCGGCGATCTTCTTGGCGCCGGCCAGATGCGCGACGACGGCCCCCGCCATGGCGGCTTCGGTGGCGGCGACTGCCTGCACGAAGCTGCCAGCCGGAATTTCGACGGCAAGGTCGCCGACGGGAAGCGTCGGGGCGCGGGAAATCATCTGGCGCTCGCCGTCGATGGTCAGGCGGGCAAAGCCCCTGTCGAGCGAAAAGGCGATCGCCTTGCGGCGGGTGCCCTCCGACAGCTTGCCGGCGCCATCGGCGGCGATGTCGAGGCCTTCGCCGGTGGCGGTAACGGTCAGGCGCAGCGGGCGCTTGCGGTCGACGAGGATTCTCGCCAGCGCCTTGAGGTCCGGCAACGCCGTTTCGATGGCTGGGAGCGCGATGGGGCAGACGGCGATGTCGACGATGGCGTTCGAGCCGGCCGTGTTGAAGCCGAGGGCAACGCCGGTCTCGCCGCGCAGGGCGGTGAGCGCGACGCGGCGGCGGCTGTGCGGCGCGCAGGGCACGAGGTCGGCGATGTCCGTCTCGATGCCGACGCGGGCCAGCGCGTCGACGACGAGATTGCGCTTGAAGGCGCGGTAGAGTTCATCGTCCGCGTGCTGCAGGTCGCAGCCCCCGCAGGTGCCGAAGTGCGGGCAGGGCGGCGGGACGCGGTGCGGCGAAGCGGTGACGATGCCGGCCAGCCGCGGCCGGGCCCTGGCGATGCCTTCGATGGTGACGACCTCGCCGGGGAGCGTGAAGGGCAGGTAGGCCGGGCCCGTCGCAAGATCGGCGACGCCGTCGCCCTTGGCGCCGAGGCGGTCGATGGTGAGGGTTTCGCTCATGGGGCCTTCTTCGCCGCCAGCAGGAACTCGTGGTTGCCGTCGCCGCCGGGGATGGGCGAGGGGGCAAGGCCGACGATGCTCCAGCCCTCCTGGCTCGCCAGCCAGTCGCGAAGGCTCTCCGCCACCTGCGGCGCGCTGTCCGGATCGCGCAGCAGGCCGTTCTTGGCGATGGCCTCGCGGCCGGCCTCGAATTGCGGCTTGACCAATATCAGCGCGTCGCATCCGGGCTCGGCGAGCTCCAGCGCCGGCGGTAGCGCCAGCCGCAGCGAGATGAAGCTGACGTCGCAGGTGAGGAGGTCGAAGCGGCGGCCAAAAATGTCCTCGCGCTCCATGTCACGGGCGTTCAGCCCCTCGATCACCGTCACCCGCTCGTCGGCCGCGATGCGC
>JBBSUS010000266.1:0-4658 GCA_038234195.1 Hyphomicrobiales bacterium
CTCGCACATCACCGAGACGATCTTCGAGAACCGCTTCATGCACGTGCAGGAACTCGCGCGTCTTGGTGCGAAGATCTCGCTGTCGGGTCAGGTCGCCACGGTCGAAGGCGTCAAGACGCTGAAGGGCGCGCCGGTGATGGCGACCGATCTGCGCGCTTCCGTATCGCTGGTGATCGCGGGCCTCGTTGCCGATGGCGACACGACGGTCAATCGCGTCTATCACCTCGACCGGGGTTTCGAGCGCCTGGAGGCCAAGCTGTCGGCCTGCGGTGCCGAGATCGAGCGCCTGTCGTCCTGATTCGCGTCGCTTGGCGCACACGAATGCCCTTCGCTTTGCCGCGCGACTTGCTTTTTGAGGCTTTTGCCCCGATTTAGGGGGCGAATTTCGCGTATCTTCGCCGCGTCATCGTGCGGCGGCACGTTATCCCGCGCTGCTCACGGCAGCGCGCATCCAACTCGTTCAAGGCTAGACGACCCATATGGCAAAAGAAGAAGTTCTCGAATTCCCCGGCACGGTCACCGAGCTCCTGCCCAATGCGACCTTCCGGATCAAGCTCGAGAACGAACATGAGATCATCGCGCACACGGCTGGCCGGATGCGCAAGAATCGCATTCGCGTGCTCACCGGCGACAAGGTGCTGGTCGAGATGACACCGTACGACCTGACCAAGGGTCGCATCACCTACCGCTTCAAGTAAGCGGTCGCGGGCGTTCCGATGGCATCCCATTCGCTCCTGGTCCTCGCTTCGGGCTCGCCGCGACGGCTCGAACTCCTGAACCAGGCCGGGATCGATCCCGATCGGCTGCTGCCGACCGATCTCGACGAGACGCCCCAGCGCAACGAGCATCCGCGCTCGCTGGCCAAGCGCCTGTCGAGCGAGAAGGCCAAGGTGGCCGCGCGGGCCGTCAAGGGGCTCGACTTGGGCGCGCCGGCCTTCGTTCTTGCGGCCGACACAGTCGTTTCGGTCGGCCGCGCGGTGATGCCCAAGGCCGATCTCGCCGACGACGCCATCGCCAATCTGCGCACGCTGTCGGGCCGTACCCATCGCGTCTACACGGGCGTCTGCCTGGTTTCGCCGAACGGCGCCCAGCGCCAGCGGCTGGTCGAGACCCGGGTGCGCTTCAAGCGTCTCTCGCGCGAGGACATCGATAGCTACATGGCCTCGCAGGAATGGCGTGGCAAAGCGGGTGGCTACGCCATCCAGGGCAGGGCGGGCAGCTTCGTGGTGCGCCTCGTCGGCTCCTACACCAATGTCGTCGGCCTGCCGCTCTATGAAACATTGGCGCGGCTCGCCGGCGAAGGCTACGACATCCATCGTCAATGGAAAGCCGCGGATGGGGACGCGGACGCAGCTTGAATCCGAAGGTGCTCAAATGAATGGAGTTCCGGCGAACGTCACGCCGCTTCGGCCGAAACGCAAATGCCCTGAATGCGGACGGTTGTCGCAGCGCGAGACCTTTCCCTTCTGCTCGGTACGATGCAAGTCGATCGATCTCAATCGCTGGCTCTCCGGCGCCTACGTCATTCCGGCCACCGAAGAAACGCCGTCAGACCCGGATACGCCCGGCGAGGATTGATCGCAGACGCAGAGGTTACTTTGTCACCGCGCTGACCACCAGTTCCTTGCCGTTCTCGATCTGCGACCATGCGGCCGGGTCCACAGGATCCTGGCGCTTCAGATAGCGATACGGCGTGTCGGCAAAATCGCGAATCCGCCAATCGAGATTGTCGAGGATGAAGTCTCCCTTCGTCGTCCGCAGCGTGAGGACGGCGTGGCCCTGGCCGTCGCGCCTGCGCACCACGGTGATCAGCAGATCGCCAAGCGCAATGCCATCGATCTCGCTGAGCACCCTGCGCTTCAACAGGACGTAATCCTCGCAGTCGCCGGCGGTTTTGCCGTCCGCCGTGACGATGGGATAGGCCCAATACTCCTCGACGCCATAGAGTGCCATGTCGGATTGCGGACGCACACTGGCGTTGATGGCCGTGTTGATGGCCGCGATCGACAGGATCATTGCTGTTGTTAGCGCGACGGGCGCAGGTGCCGCTGCGGCAAGGCCGGCTTTGCCCCTCTGGCCGACCGAAGCGGCAGGGGGATGGCATTCCTTGGGATGGTCGCGGCAAAACTGGCGGTGACCGGAGGGCGGCGTCGCCGCGGCGCCGACGGTCATGAAGCGGGTAGGGTCGCGGGCACTGGCCGGGCTGGCCACCGCCGCAAGGCAAAGCATCAGCGTGGCGCCGAACGCGCACAACTTCCACATTTCGTACCCCGTTCGTACGAATGAAATGACCTGATCGAGGGATGGTGTGTGCGAGCCAAAAAACTGTCAAGACGTTTAGCCGGCTAGCCAACGGCGGCATCAGGTCCGCGCAAGGGCAGGTGGCTCGACGAGACGGTTAAGCATCCTAGCCACTGGGGTAAAATGGATTGCATTTCAGCGCCTTATGGAAAGCCCGGAGTAAAGGGCAAAAAATGTCACAGTCGCTCGACAAGAGCAGGGACCGTGCAGACACGACGGAGCCAAACGCCGCGGCGTGGTGAAAGATGCGGTCGCAAACAGCATTCGCAGCGTGTTTATTCCGCGCGCGCCTCGGCCACCAGATCGCGCACGGCGCGGCCAATGAGGCTCAGATCCTGCGGCCGCGACAGGCGATGGTCGCCGTCACGCACCAAAGTCATCGTCACCCCCTCGCTGGGAAGCAGCGTCATCAGGTCGAGCGCATGGGTGTAGGGCACGTCCGGGTCGGCCATTCCCTGGATGATCCGCACCGGGCATCCGGTCTCGATCAAATCGTCCATGACGCGGCTCCGCGCGCCGTCATCGAGCAGCGCCCTGGTGTAGAGGTCGGGCTCGGCGCCGTACTGCGACGGCACGCGCAAGGCACCATCCCGTTCGACTTCCTCCCGCTGTGCCGGCGTCATCTTAGGCTTGACGAGCCGCTCGGTGAAATCCGGCGCCGGCGCGATCAGCAGAAGTCCGAATATCCGCGACCCGGCCTTCGCCTGCACCGCTGCCTGGACCAGCCGCAGGGCGATCCAGGCGCCCATGGACGAGCCGACGAGAACGAGCGCGCCGTCCGTCGCTGCATCGATCACCTCGGCCGCTTCGGCCGTCCATCGTGAGATCGTGCCGTCCTCGAAGCGCCCACCGGATTCGCCGTGGCCCGAATAGTCGAGCCGGCAGAAGCCGATATCGTCGGCGTTGCAGATTTCGGCGAGGTGCTCCGCCTTGGTGCCGCGCATGTCTGAGCGGTAACCTCCGAGCCAGACCACCGTCGGCGCTGCACCCGGCTGCACCCGAAAGGCGATGTTCCTTGCGTCAGGGCCCTGGCCGACCACGAGCGTGGAAGGGCGATCGGCGGCTGCAGGCGTATCGGACATTGCGTTCTTTCGTGTCATTGGCTCACATCGGGCGGCCTGACATGGGGCTCGCCCGGTCTTCGGGTCTAACCCGGTCGTTCGCGTCGGAAAAGTCCTGCCTAGGGCCCCGGGAGACCATGAAAGCGCCGATCCGGGCCGAAAACGAGGCATTTGCCTGCCGGGGTGTGCTTTCAACTGCCAACCGTGATACCTATCTCTCATTGAGGAATGGCGCCCAAACGGTCGCCGATCGTCACCGGATTTCGATGGACCGGGAACCAGGCTTCGCATCGCCGGTTCTTCGCTCAGTCAGACTTGTTTCGATCGCCAACTTACCGGCATCGAAAAATATCTTCAACTACAGGAGCTTACGACCATTCGCAGACCATTTCGTGCACCGCCGACCCAGAAGGAAGGGCCGCGTTCCAACAAGGAAATTCGCGTTCCTTCGGTTCAATTGATCGACGCCGAGGGCACCAACCGCGGCCCGACTCCGACGCAGGAGGCAATGGCTCTGGCCGAGGAGGCCGGGCTCGATCTTGTGGAGATCGTACCGACGGCAAACCCGCCGGTATGCAAGATCCTGGACCTCGGAAAGCTCAAATACGAAGGCCAGAAGAAGGCCGCCGAGACCCGACGCCGTCAGAAGACGATCGAGGTCAAGGAAATCAAGATGCGTCCGAACATCGACGATCATGATTACGAGACCAAGATGAAGTCGGTCCGGCGCTTCTTCGACGAGGGCGACAAGGTCAAGGTGACGCTTCGTTTCCGTGGGCGCGAAATGGCCCATCAGGAACTCGGTATGAAGCTTCTGAACCGGGTTCGCGAAGAGACCGCCGAGATTTCCAAGGTCGAGGCCGAGCCGAAGCTTGAAGGCCGTCAGATGATGATGGTTCTTGCACCGCGGTTGTAAGCTCGACGCAAGCGCTCGACATTGCCGCGTTGCCAGAGCCGGCGCATGGTTTCTTGTCATTGGATTCAGCGGCGTGGCTTCGAAGGCCACGCCGTTCTTCGTTCACCGCCACATTCACGGCGTTGGAATGATCGCTGGCAAGACCGGGCACCCGTCTTCGAGGTTCGGTCATCAGGCGAACACCCGGTCTGGCATCTGCGCGCTCAACTCGTCGGGCGATCCGAAAAGCGCGACCGCGCAGTCTGCCGGGGTCCGGGAGACTGCCCGAAACCGATCCCAATCCTGGGTGCGCCCGACGGCCCGCAAGACAACGGGCAGGGGGCGCGCACCTCTCAGGCCGTCGAGGGCGAACGCCTCGCGATCGCTGATGCCGGAGATGA
>JBBSUS010000267.1:0-4654 GCA_038234195.1 Hyphomicrobiales bacterium
CACGCCGGCGTCGAAGGCCGAAACGCTCGTCACGCTGACCATCGACGGCCAGCAGGTGACCGTTCCGGAAGGCACGTCTCTGATGCGCGCGGCGATGGAGATGGGCGTTCAGGTGCCCAAGCTCTGCGCCACCGATATGATGGACGCCTTCGGCTCCTGCCGGCTCTGCGTTGTCGAGGTCGAGGGTCGCAACGGCACGCCCGCCTCCTGCACAACGCCGGTCGCGGAGGGCATGAAGGTTTCCACCCAGACCGAGCGGCTGAAGGCCATCCGCAAGGGCGTGATGGAACTCTACATTTCCGACCACCCGCTCGACTGCCTGACCTGCGCGGCCAATGGCGATTGCGAATTGCAGGACATGGCGGGCGCGGTCGGCCTGCGCGACGTTCGCTACGGCTACGAGGGTGAGAACCACCTGAAGAAGCAGAAGGACCAGTCGAACCCTTACTTCCAGTTCGACCCGGCCAAATGCATCGTCTGTTCGCGTTGCGTCAGAGCCTGCAACGAAGTGCAGGGCACCTTCGCCCTGACCGTCGAAGGCCGCGGCTTCGACTCGATGATCTCGGCCGGCACCAGCTATGACGATTTTCTGTCGTCGGAGTGCGTGTCCTGCGGTGCGTGCGTGCAGGCCTGCCCGACCGCGACGCTGGAGGAGAAGTCGGTCATCGAGATCGGCACGCCCGAGCATTCGGTGGTCACCACCTGCGCCTATTGCGGCGTCGGCTGCTCCTTCAAGGCAGAGATGCGCGGCGAAGAACTCGTGCGAATGGTCCCCTACAAGGACGGCAAGGCCAATCGCGGCCACTCCTGCGTCAAGGGCCGCTTCGCTCTGGGCTACGCGACCCACAAGGACCGCATCCTCAACCCGATGATTCGCGACCACTATTCCGACCCGTGGCGGGAGGTTTCCTGGGAGGATGCGCTGGCCTTCTCGGCCGCCAAGATCAAGGACATCCAGGCGAAATACGGCCGCGGCTCGGTCGGCGGCATTTCTTCCTCGCGCTGCACCAACGAGGAGGTCTACGTCGTCCAGAAGATGGTTCGTGCCGGCTTCGGCAACAACAACATCGACACCTGCGCCCGCGTCTGCCATTCGCCGACCGGCTACGGCCTGAGTTCGACCTTCGGAACCTCTGCCGGCACCCAGGACTTCGATTCGGTCGAGGACACCGACGTCATCCTCGTCATCGGCGCCAACCCGACGGACGGCCATCCTGTCTTCGCCTCGCGCATGAAGAAGCGCCTGCGCGGCAAGCCCGGCGAACCGGGCGCCAAGCTGATCGTCATCGATCCGCGCCGCATAGACCTCGTCAGGACGCCGCATGTCGAAGCGGACTACCACCTGCCGCTGAAGCCCGGCACCAACGTCGCCATGCTGACGGCGCTCGGTCATGTCATCGTCACCGAGAACCTCTTCGACGAAGAGTTCGTGTGTGAGCGCTGCGAATGGGACGCCTTCCAGGATTGGGCGACCTACGTCTCCTCCGACGAGAACTCGCCCGAAGCGCTGGAAAAGATCACCGGTGTTCCGGCCGCGGACGTTCGCGGGGCTGCGCGCCTTTACGCCACCGGCGGCAATGGCGCGATCTATTACGGCCTCGGCGTCACCGAGCACAGCCAGGGTTCGACCGCGGTGATGGGCATCGCCAACCTTGCCATGGCGACCGGCAACATCGGCCGCCCCGGCGTCGGCGTGAACCCGCTGCGCGGCCAGAACAACGTGCAGGGGTCGTGCGACATGGGCTCCTTCCCGCACGAACTGCCCGGCTATCGTCACATTTCGCAGGATGACACCCGCGCGATCTACGACAAGCTCTGGGGCGTGACCCTCGACAAGGAACCGGGGCTGCGCATCACCAACATGTTCGATGCGGCGGTCGAGGGCACCTTCAAGGGGCTTTACGTCCAAGGTGAGGACATCCTGCAGTCCGATCCCGACACCAAGCATGTCTCGGCGGGCCTCGAAGCGCTGGAACTGCTGATCGTCCAGGACCTGTTCCTCAACGAGACGGCGAACTACGCCAACGTTTTCCTGCCGGGCTCGACCTTTCTTGAAAAGGACGGCACGTTCATCAACGCCGAGCGCCGGATCAACCGCGTGCGCAAGGTCATGGCCCCGAAGAACGGCTATGCCGACTGGGAGGTCACCCAGCTTCTCGCCCGCGCCATCGGCATGGACATGGACTACCAGCATCCGTCGCAGATCATGGATGAAATTGCCGCGACAACACCGTCCTTCGCGGGCGTCACCTACGACCTTCTGGAGAATCTCGGCTCGGTCCAGTGGCCCTGCAACGAGGAACATCCGGAAGGAACTCCGGTCATGCACGTCGGCGAGTTCATGCGCGGCAAGGGCAAGTTCATCGTCACCGAGTATGTGGCGACCGACGAGCGCACCGGACCGCGCTTCCCGCTGCTGCTGACCACCGGCCGCATCCTCAGTCCGTACAATGTCGGCGCGCAGACCCGGCGCACCGCCAATGTCGTCTGGCACGAGGAGGATCTGCTCGAGGTCCATCCGCACGACGCCGAACTGCGCGGCATCAAGGACAAGGATTGGGTCAAGCTCGATAGCCGGGCGGGCTCGACGTCGCTGCGCGCCAAGATCACCGATCGCGTCTCGCCGGGCGTCGTCTACACGACGTTCCATCATCCGATGACCCAAGCCAACGTCATCACCACCGACTTCTCCGACTGGGCCACCAACTGCCCGGAATACAAGGTGACAGCGGTCCAGATCTCGCCCTCCAACGGCCCTACGGACTGGCAGGAGGAGTATCGCGAGCTGACCATGGAAAGCCGTCGCATCGCGCCTGCGGAGGCCGCCGAATAGGCGGCTTCGAGGTTCTTCGGGGCGCTGTCGAAATGAAGGCCGCAAAGGCATGACCGACGATGCGGACGTCACATCGCGATCAGTGGCAAGCCTCGCCTTTCGGGGCGGGGCGTTTTCGCATGGCAACCGCAACGTGCCCTCGGAGACGGCCGTGGCGATCTCCATAAACGGTTCGACCCATGCGGTGATGATGGCGACGCCCGATCACATTCGTGACCTCGGCATCGGCCTTGCGCTCAACGAGGCGATCGTGACGAGGCTGGCGGATATCGAGCGGCTCGACGTCGAGACGGGTGTGCTTGGCATCGACTGTCGCCTTTGGCTGGTCGATGCGCGCGCCTCGACCTACACGGTGCGCCGCCGGCAGATGACGGGCCCGGTCGGCTGCGGCCTCTGCGGCGTCGAGTCCCTCGAATTGGCCGCGCGCGAACTGCCGGTCGTCGCGCCGGGCGGGATCACGATTGGCCCGAAGCAACTGACGGACGCCGTCGCGGCGATGGCCCGCGAACAGGCCTTGAGCCGTCTGACCCGGGCGGTCCATGCGGCAGGCTTCCATCTCACTGGAGGCAACGGCGACAGCACGTTGATCGTGGTGCGCGAGGACGTCGGCCGGCACAACGCGCTGGACAAGGTCACCGGTCATCTGGCGGAAAACGGCATCGATCCGGCGAACGGCTTCCTCACCATCACCAGCCGCGTCTCGGTCGAGCTGATCCAGAAGGCTGCGCAGATGGGCTGCGCGCTCATCGCCGCAGTATCGGCGCCGACCGCACTGGCCATTGCCGAGGCGACACGCGCCGGCATCACCCTCGCCGCCGTCACCCGCGGCGACGAGTTCGAAATCTTCACCCATCCGGAGCGGATCGAAGGTGCGGCCGAGGCCGCGCGCGAAACCGTCCGAAACGCGCTCGCCGGGGAGGGCGAGACCCATGCAGCATGACAAGCTTTTCTACATGGCGAACCAGATCGCCACCTTCTTCAAGTCGTCGCACGCCGACATCCGCTCGAAAGGCGTCGCCGACCACATCAACAAGTTCTGGGAGCCGCGCATGCGCACGCAGCTGTTCGCCCGCGTCGACGCCGGTGACACCGACGGGCTCGACCCGATGGTGCTGGAGGCGATGCCGGAGATCCGGCGGCCGGACAAGCCGCTCGAGGAGCGGACCAGCAAGCAGGGCTGAGCAGACAGCAGCGGCCGCTGCAGGCTTGCGCAACGGCTTCGTCAGCCTGGCACCTTCCAGATGCAGGCCGCCCGCCGCTTGGCCGTCGTCAACGGCTGATTAACCTTAACGCCGTAGAAATCCGAAGATCGAAGCATCTTCTGGATTTCCTCCCATGGTCGCCTTTTCCCGCATCATCGCGGCAGCCCTGTGCGCCGGTCTCCTCTCCGGATGCGTCAACGAGGCCTCAACCTCGGCCATCGATGGCCGCACGACGGCCTTCGCCCCTGGCCTCGGCCCGAACTCTGCGGTGAGCGCCGCCAATCTCGCCGTATCGCAGGATGCAACTATTGCAGCGCCAACGGGTACGCTTCTGAGCTTTGCCAGCCAGCAATCCGCCGCCGGACCTTTTCCGCTCTATCGCTCCTACGCACCGCTGTCCTCCTCGCCGCTCAATGGCCGAACTTTGGAAGTCGCCAAGCTCTCTGACATCGCCCTTCGCGACAAGGAGGTCGTCCTGACCTTCGACGACGGCCCGATGCCCGGCAAGACGGAAAGGATTCTCAAGGCTCTCGACGATCATGGCGTCGGCGCCACCTTCATGATGGTGGGTGAGATGGCCCGGGCCTATCCACAGATCGCCCGCAAGGTGGCCGCGGCC
>JBBSUS010000268.1:0-4629 GCA_038234195.1 Hyphomicrobiales bacterium
CGAGATTGCCCTGGACGGCACCGCCCTTTTGCAGGCGCTGTGCCTGGCTCAGCGGCACAGACCAGTCCAGGCCGACGCCGTTCACACCGGTCTTTTCGCGATAGCCATCGAGCAGCGCGCCAGCGCCCTTGGCAAAGCCGATGATCTTGGCATCCGGCACCGCCGCGCGGATCGTCTCGACCATGTAGGCGACAGGGTTGACCGCATAATCTTCGAAGGCTGCTTCGTCGAGGACACCGGCCCAGCTATCGAAGATCTGAACGCAGTCGGCTCCGGCGTGAAGCTGCCGGATGAGGTACTGGGCGCCCATCTCGGCCAACAGATAGAGCAGCTTCTCCATCTCCTCCGGATGCTGGTAGCCGAACAGTCGCGCCGGCGCCTGATCGGGCGTGCCATGGCCGGCAATCATGTAGGTCGCGACCGTCCAGGGCGCGCCGCAAAAGCCGATCAGTGTCGTCTCATCGGGCAACTGCGCCCGCAGCCGCGCCACAGTCGCGATGACGGGCGCCAGATGCGTTTCGGCTCGGCTGGGATCGAGCCGGGCGATCTCGTCGGCGCGGATCGGCGTCAGCTTCGGTCCCTCACCGGTGACGAAATGCAGGCCGCGGTCGAGCGCATCGGGAATGACCAGAATATCGGAGAAGAGGATCGCCGCATCGAAGCCGAAGCGACGAATCGGTTGCAGCGTGACCTCGGTGGCCAGATCAGGATTGTAACACAGATCGAGGAAGCCCCCGGCGTTTTCCCGGGTCGCGCGATACTCGGGTAGGTATCGCCCCGCCTGTCGCATCAGCCACACGGGGGGCGGAAACACGCGTTCGCCTTCGAGGACCCTCATCAGCTTTCGCGTCGCCATCAGGCCCCTGCTCCCATTTTCATAAAAGAAAAGATTCCGAAGGAAATCTTGTTTTTGATTCTATGAGTCGGTGGATAGTGCGAATCCACAGGCGACGGAAGGGGAGGGCCGCGCGGCGAAACTCCACAGGCTGGCACCGGCGACAATACGGCTCGATGGCATCAGGGTGGGGACAACCCGATTTGTTCGAGTTTTGCCAGATGATTAGCGACAACGCGGGGAGGGCGGTGTCGGGATATGGTGTCATCAGCCTGGGGACAGGCACCGACAAGTCTTCGGCGTCCACAGATTCCCTAACGCTTCGCCCACAAGCCGATCCTGTCGACGATTGTGGACTGTGACGAAGTTATGAACCGTCCGTCCGTCCGTCGTCTCCAACAGCCGGTTTACTCTTTCTTAACCCACAGCCCCGCGAGAATCTCGGGCATGGATTTCCGCCTACCCTTGCGTTCGTGTGCCGAATCGAGTCCCTCGCTCGGCTTGGGGCGCAATCCAGGGCGTGCGATGGCCACGGGACCGCGCAGGGTCTATCAAGCGCTGAAATGATGAAGATTGTCTTAAAAAGGGAGTGAACATGGCCAAGGGCATCGTCCTCGCCTCCGGCAGCGTCCATCGCAGGGAACTCCTGAAGAACGCCGGCATCGACTTCACCGTTGAAGCCTGCGATCTCGACGAGCGGTCCATCGAGGCGCCACTGTTGGAATCCGGCGTCGGTCCCGACGATGTCGCGGCCGTGCTGGCCGAAGCCAAGGCCATCGACGTTTCGGAGCGGCATCCGGGCGAGATCGTCATCGGAGCCGACCAGACCCTGTCGCTGGGCGATGAGGTTTTTCACAAGCCCGCCAACATGGAAGAGGCCCGTCGGTCGCTCCTGAAGCTCTCGGGCCGAACCCACCGCCTCAACAGCGCGGTCGTTCTGGTCGAGAACGGCGTCGTCACCTGGCGGCACGTGGCCACCGCCGACATCACGCTGCGCCCGCTCGATCCCGGTTTCATCGGCCGGTACCTCGCCGGAACCGGTCAGAAGGCGTTGACCAGCGTAGGCGGCTACCAGATCGAGAAGGAAGGCATCCAGCTGATCGAGAAGATCGAAGGTGATTATTTCACCATCATCGGTCTGCCGCTGCTGCCGCTGCTGTCCGAGCTTAGGAAGCGGGGGGAGATCGATGGCTGACGATACATCGGACGTCGAATGGACGCCGAAGCCCTACGTAACCGGTGAAACGCGGCCGCGTGGCAAGGGTTCGATCTTCGATCCGGTGGCCGGTCAGGTGACCCTGGACGGTCCGAACGCCTTCGTGACCGGCTGGCCCGTCTGGCACTCGCGCTCGCCGTCGATCCACATGGCCTGGCTTGCCGAATTCGGCCTAGCCGGCAGCTACCGACGCGTGGGCGTGCCCCCAGAAGAGATCGCGGAATTCCTCGGATCGTTGCGTGAAAAGGGTTTTATCGGTGGCAACGTCACCGTGCCGCACAAGGTCACAGCCTTCGATGTCGTCGCGCGCCGTGACGCGGCGGCCGAGGCGATCGGCGCCGTCAACACGCTGTGGTTCGAGGGCGAGGATCTCGTCGGCGGCAACACGGATGCTTACGGCTTTGCCGCCAATCTCGACGAGCGTCTCTCCGGCTGGGACGATGCCGAGACCGCCGTCGTCCTCGGCGCGGGCGGGGCTGCGCGCGCCGTGATCTTCGCGCTGCTCGAGCGCGGGTTAAAAAGCGTCCGTGTCGTCAATCGCACGCTGGCGCGGGCCGAAGACCTCGTGAGCCGCTTTGGCCCGAAAGTCTCCGCCCATGGCGAGGCGGGGCGCATGGCCGAACTCGCCAAGGCCGATCTCGTCGTCAACACCGTGCCGATCGCCCCGAAGGACCCGGACGAGGATGAACTGCCCGGCTGGTTCCCCAAGCCACTTCCGGATCTGTCGGCGTTGAAGGACGACGCTCTGGTCACCGACATCGTCTATGTGCCGCTTACGACCCCGATCCTCCTCGCCGCCGAGGCGCGCGGCCTTCGCACCGCCGACGGCCTCGGCATGCTGCTGCACCAGGCGGTCCCCGGGTTCGAACGCTGGTTCGGCCAGCGTCCGAGGGTTGGGGCCGATTTGCGGGCGAAGATCGTCCGCGATATCGAGAGCGGCGTGTGAATATGCCGTCGGGCGTCGATAGGACAGTCGCAGGTCAGTACCGATGTTAGCCGACGAATCGCACGCTTGTAAGCCGGCGAATCGGATGCGACGCCCACGGCGGCGGTGGCGTCCATGATCGTGCTCGGTCTGACAGGGTCTATCGGGATGGGCAAGACGACGACGGCCGAGATGTTCGCGGCCCTCGGGGTCCCGGTCCACTCTGCCGACGCTGCCGTTCACGCGCTGTATGCCGGCCGAGCGGCACCGTTGATCGAGGCCGAGTTTCCGAACACCGTCATGGACGGCCGCGTCGATCGCGAGGCGCTGTCGAAGCGTGTCGTCGGGCAGCCGGACGCCATGAAGCGGCTTGAGGGCCTCATCCATCCGCTGGTGCGTGAAGCGGAGCTGGCGTTTCTGGATCGCGCCAGGGCAGATGGTGCAAGGCTTGCCGTCGTCGATATTCCGCTGCTTTACGAGACCGGTGGCGAGACCCGCTGCGACAAGGTCGCCGTCGTCACCGCGCGTTCGGAGCTGCAGCGCATGCGCGTTATGGCCCGTCCTGGCATGACGGCCCAGAAGTTCGAGGCGATCCTCGCCCAACAGATGCCCGACGAGGAAAAGCGCCAGCGCGCCGACTTCATCATCGACACCGGCAACGGTCTTGAGCCGGCGCGGCTCGCGGTGGAGGCGATCGTGTGCAAATTGGGCGGGCTGGGTTGATCGGGTCCTGAGGACCCGGATCGGCCCCACGAATGGCGATGGACGCCGATTCGATCGGCCAATGTCCCACGATTTACGATCATCCTTGCTTCGCGGTCTCGAACTTGAGCCACCCCGAAAGGCTCGGCGCGTCGGGATCATCGCTGGGATGAACGTGCCCGTTGCTGACCGGAACGCAGGCGAAGTCGAAGGGGCTGAGCCCTTGGAGGCAGGCGGCATTGACCCCGAGCTGGTCAGGGTCGGAACGGCGTTGATGGTGGGTATAGATGCCGCAGACCGAGCAGAAATAGTGCTTCGCGATGTGGGTGTTGAATTGGTAGAGCGTTAGCGCTTCTGCGCCCGTCAGCACCGTGAGATCGTCCTTCGCTGCGGTCAGGGCGACCGCCCCGCGCATGCGACAGAAGGAGCAATCGCAGCGCCGCGCGCTGGCGAGGCCGCCGTCCGTCCCGCCCAATAGTTTCACGTGAAACGTGACCGCGCCGCAATGGCAGGAACCGTCATATTCCAGGCTGGATTCCGCGCTGTCGGCTGTCGTCACGTTCATCTGGAATCCTTCGTTGAGCGGCTGACGGCAATCGGCCGCATAAATCGCCGCTGCCAAAGCATCCTTGGTTCGATCATCGCTGGCTTTCGGTCAAGGCGTCGCAACACCTGCCCGCCCTTGGGCCACCCGCGGAAGCCGATCGCGGCGACAGGCTTCGAGCCGAGCAATCGGCTAACGTGAACCTCGAGACGTGGCCGCCACGCAGGGCACGGCGACGTTTTGCCAATTAATGTCCGGGTGCGGTGGCGATCGGGCCGGGCGCAGTCTCCGGCTCGAAGCGACGCAGCGCGCTCGGGACGATGCCGGCTGCGGCCAGTGCCGCAGCCAGTCCGAGTGCCACGGGAATCGGGTCCGTTCCCACCAGGCCAAAGATGACGGCCAGAAGC
>JBBSUS010000269.1:0-4627 GCA_038234195.1 Hyphomicrobiales bacterium
ATCATCATCAAGGTAGCGGGTGCCAGTAAGGGCGAAGATCCATTGTAGGTCGCGTAGCGGCCGAAGATCTGGCGGAGGCGTGGGTCGGAAAATTGCGAACCTAGCGCCGCCCAATACGTCTTTCGCGCGCCGATCCTCAGGATATCGGCAAGCCCCGAAACGCCGGCGCGGGCAACCAGTGCCATTGGGCCCGACGGCCTGTCGGCTCGCATGAAGATCGGATCGAGCGTGTCGTGGACAGCCTTCGCCCGGCGCGAAAAGGCTGCAAACTCGTCACGTGACCGCCGCCCCGCAAAAGCTTCGACGGCGACTTCAGAACGGCTCTGGTCCGCGAAGAGATCGAGCACATCGCCGTCCGGAAAGACGTGCCGCGCGATCGTATCCGACCGAGTCAGGGTGAGATGATCGTCGAGCCTTTCGCCGGCTGACGAGAAAATCTCGTCGAAGACGTCGCGCATGGTCAAAACCGTCGGACCGACATCGATCGATCGCCCTGCAACGACGGCCTGGCGAAGCTTGCCACCCGGAGCGCTGGCCGCTTCAAGAACGGTGACGTCGCAGCCGGCCGCGGCCAGGCGCACGCTCGCCGCCAGTCCGCCGATCCCCGCTCCGATCACTGCCACGCGCATCGCCGCCGGTCCTCCCGTATGCCTGCTGCCGAACACGATATGCCGCCATGCAGCAGCAAGGACGATTGACAATCGAGCAGGACAGTTGTCCAATTTGAGTGACAGTTCAAGTCGTCCAAGAGGATTGACAGTTATGTCGCAAGCTACTCCACCCGCCAATCTGGACGATCAGCCCGCACCAGCGGACGACAGGGCCGACACCCCTGGCCGGGTCGACCCATCGAATGTCTCCAACCCGCGGACGCCCAGCGGCTGGTCCGACCCGATGCGCGAGGTACGGCGGGTTCTCCATCCGCTGCGCCAACGCTGGACCGGATATAGAAATGGCAATCTGAAAAACCGCGAATTCCAGAGCCGGGCAGCAAAATTTCCGCTGACCCGGCCGTTTGCCCAGCGCGATTCACGCCGTCTGTTCGATCTCGTTGCAGGCTTCGTCTACTCGCAGGTGTTGGCGGCCGGCGTCGAGCTTCACCTCTTCGATCATCTCGCGGAGCGGCCGCTCACCCTCGGCGAGATCGCGACCCGCATCGGTCTCGAGCCCGACCCGACCCTGCGGTTGCTGCGGGCTTCCGCGTCCCTCGACCTGGTGGAGATCGAGGAGGGATTCGCCGACCCGGAAGACCCGGAAAAGCCGACCGAGCATCGCTACGGTCTTGGGCCTCTCGGTGCCGCAGTCGTCGCCAATCCGGGCATCGCGGCGATGGTGCGCCATCACGATGCCTTCTACGAAGACATGAAAAATCCGGTCGCGCTCCTGCGGGGCGAAGGCGGTCCAACGAAACTGTCCGAACTCTGGCCTTACGCCAGCGGGAACGCCGCAGACGCGGACCCGGAGGCGACCAAACGGTACAGCGAGTTAATGGCGGCGAGCCAGGAAATGGTCGCGCGCGAGATCATCAATTCCTATGATCTCACCTGGGCCAGGAGCATCATCGACATTGGTGGCGGCAGCGGCCGGTTCCTGGCAACGGTCGCCGAGGTCGTGCCGGATGCCAAGCTGACCCTCTTCGACCTTCCGAACGTCGCGCCGCTCGCCAGGGAATCGCTGGCAAAGTCGCGCAACGGACGCCGGGTCGATGTCGTGGCCGGCGACTTCATGACCGATGACCTGCCGGGCGGCTACGATCTGGCGACGCTGGTGCGAATTCTTCACGATCATGACGACGAGACGGTGGTCGCCCTCCTCACCAAGATCCGCAAGGGCTTGAAGCCGGGCGGCGTCGTGATGGTTGCCGAACCGATGGCTGGCGAATGGAACAGCCGGCCCGTCGCGGACGCGTATTTCGGCTTTTATCTCATGGCGATGGGTTCGGGCCGCCCACGCTCGGCCGACGAGATCGGACGGCTGATGAATGCTGCCGGCCTGCAGCGGGCGCACGAAGTCAAGACAACCCTTCCCGTCGTCGCCCGCATCGTGCTCGCGGAAGTCCCGCGACGTTCGCGTGCAGAATTGGCGCAGCGCAGCGTTCCATCTGCTTGACACCGATAACTGTCAATGTAAGTTGACACATGAACCTTACGAGTCGATGGAAATGACCTTGCAAAGCGACGCCATCCTGTTCGAGACCCCCGGCACCCTTTCGGTGCGTCGGCTCGAATTGGCCGATGCGAAAGCGGGCGAGTTGATCGTCTCCGTCGAGGCCAGCGGAATAAGCACCGGCACAGAGCGGTTGTTGTTCTCCGGTGAGATGCCGGCCTTCCCTGGAATGGGCTATCCTTTGGTGCCCGGCTACGAAGCCGTCGGCATGGTTCTCGACGCTGGCGACTGTGATGGTTTCGCCGCCGGCGACCGGGTCTTCGTTCCCGGCTCCACCGGCTTCAAGGACGCTCGCGGCCTGTTCGGCGCATCGGCCTCGACGCTTCTGGTTCCGGCCGCGCGTGTCACGCGCCTTCCATCCTCGCTCGGCACCGACGCCGTGCTCCTGGCGCTGGCAGCAACGGCCCACCATGCAGTGGTCATGGCGCCCTCCCTTCCTGAACTGATCATCGGCCACGGTGTGCTCGGCAGGCTTGCCGCACGTATCGTTCGCGGCCTCGGTGGCGCGCCGATCGTCTGGGACAACAACGCCGATCGACACTCCGGCGCCACCGACTATTCGGTGATGTCGGCGGCAGACGATGGTCGGCGCGACTACCATTCCGTCCTCGACGTCAGCGGCGATTCGACGATCCTCGACCAGGTCATTCCTCGGTTGACCCGCGCCGGCACGATCGTTCTGGCGGGCTTCTACAAGACGCCCGTCGCCTTCGCGTTTCCGCCGGCCTTCATGCGCGAGGCGAAGTTCGCCGTCGCCGCCGAGTGGCAACCCGTCGACATGACCGCAACGCTCGACCTGATCGCCGCAGGTGCGTTGTCGCTGAGCGAGCTGGTCACACACCACGCCGCGCCCGGCGAAGCGCTCAGCGCTTACAGGACCGCCTTCGAGGATGCGTCCTGCCTGAAAATGATTTTGGAATGGGGAGCCACCCAATGAACGCTCTGATGAAGACGCGCGACGTGGAGAGCTCCGTTAAGGGGACAACCGAGGAAATGGTCGATCTCCTGCGCCAGGAAGCTGCGCAGGAGCCCGACGCGGTCTCCACCGGCCCCGTCACCAAGGAAACCCAGATCATCGCGATCTACGGCAAGGGCGGTATCGGAAAGTCGTTCACCCTCGCCAACCTCTCCTACATGATGGCCCAGCAGGGCAAGCGCGTACTCCTGATCGGCTGCGACCCGAAGTCCGACACCACCTCGCTGCTGTTCGGCGGCAAGGCCTGCCCGACCATCATCCAGACCTCCTCGGCCAAAAAGGCGGCCGGCGAAGAGGTCGACGTGTCCGACGTCTGCTTCAAGCGCGACGGCGTCTTCGCCATGGAACTCGGCGGTCCGGAAGTTGGTCGCGGCTGCGGCGGGCGCGGTATCATCCACGGCTTCGAATTGCTCGAGAAGTTCGGCTTCCACGAGTGGGGCTTCGACTACGTTCTTCTCGACTTCCTGGGCGACGTGGTTTGCGGCGGTTTCGGCCTGCCGATCGCTCGCGACATGTGCCAGAAGGTCATCGTCGTCGGCGCCAACGATCTGCAGTCGCTCTACGTCGCCAACAATGTCTGCTCGGCGGTCGAATACTTCCGCAAGATGGGCGGCAATGTCGGCGTGGCCGGCATGGTCATCAACAAGGATGACGGCACCGGCGAAGCGGCAGAATTTGCCAAGCAGGTCGGCATCCCGGTGCTTTCGGCGATCCCGGCCGACGATGACATCCGCAAGAAGAGCGCCAACTACCAGATCGTCGGCATTCCCGGCGGGCGTTGGGCGCCGCTCTTCGAAGAGTTGGCCGAGAACGTCGCCTCGGCGCCCCCGGTCCACCCGACGCCGCTGACCCAGGACGGTCTGCTCGCCCTCTTCTCCAGCGAGGACACCGGCCGAAATTTCGTACTCGAGCCCGCGACTCAGGCCGACATGCGCGGTCGTCCCGTCACTGTGAAGCCGTCCCTCGAAGTCGTCTACGACAACGCGTGAGGGTGAGATGATGGATTTTCACCCCGACGACCGCATTCGAGACGAAGCGCCTCGCGACAGCGATGCAGCGGTTTCGACTTCGTCCGGCCAGGCGACGGGCGCGATCCCCCAGGAGGGCGACGCGTCCTGCCACGGCGGCAAGGCCGAAATGCTTGCTGCCGCCCGAAAGGCGGGTCAGAGCGAGACGCTGGACCGCTATGCCAAGGACTATCCGGTCGGCCCCCACGACCAGCCGCAATCCATGTGCCCGGCCTTCGGCTCCCTGCGCGTCGGGCTTCGCATGAAGCGCACGGCGACGGTGTTGTCGGGCTCTGCCTGCTGCGTCTATGGACTAACGTTCACATCGCATTTCTACGGTGCGCGCCGCACGGTCGGCTACTTGCCGTTCAATTCCTAATCACTGGTCACCGGCAAGCTGTTCGAGGACATCCGCGACGCGGTGCACCAGACGGCGAAGCCCGAGGACTATGACGCCGTCATCGTCATCAACCTCTGC
>JBBSUS010000270.1:0-4622 GCA_038234195.1 Hyphomicrobiales bacterium
CGAGGCGCCCGACAGCAGCGCTTCGGCGACCGCCGGATAGGTCCTGGCGAAGTCGGCGTCATGGGCGAGGTCGGAATTTCGGACCAGGGCGCCGATCCGGGTGCCGCCATCAGGCAGGCGCTCGATAACGTCGAGGCCGGGAAGCTGTGTCACATCGACGATGCGTGTCGGCCTGGCGATCCCGCCCTTCATCAGGTCGAGGAGATTGGTGCCGGCCGCAAGATAGGCGGCGCCGGGCTCGGCTGCGGCCGAGACCGCTTCGGCGACAGATGTCGCACGGACGTATTCGAACCTGTTCATGCCGCCACCTTTTCCTTCGTGCCGGCCATCTGGCCCTGGGCGTCGAGCACGGCCTCGGTAACGCCGGCATAGGCGCCGCAGCGGCACAGATTGCCGCTCATGCCCTCGCGAACGCGCTCGGGGTCGTCGCCAGCTTGGCCTTCCGCGATCAGCCCGACGGCGCTCATGATCTGGCCAGGGGTGCAGAAGCCGCACTGGAAGCCGTCATGGGCGATGAAAGCGGCTTGCACCGGATGCAGCGTGTCGCCGTCGGCCAGGCCCTCGATCGTCCGGATGTCGGCGCCGTCATGGCTGATCGCAAGCGCCAGGCAGGAGTTGATGCGACGGCCGTCGACGAGGATGGTGCAGGCGCCGCACTGGCCGCGGTCGCAGCCCTTCTTGGTGCCGGTGAGGTCGAGCCGCTCGCGCAGGAGGTCGAGCAGCGTGACGCGCGGATCGTCGAGTTCGATCTCGCGTCCCTCGCCATTGATGGTCAGATGGAGAGATGGGTTCATGAGTTCACCCGTTCAGTGATATGTCGGAATTTGTGATGAGAATTGGCGATCACGGCCGTTGGTCGTCGGCCGACGGTTTGGAGTGCCAGGTTCGCACGAGGTCAGGGCCGGGATCATGTTCGGCCAGGATCAGGGTCGGCGGGCGCCTCGGTTGAAGCGCTGTACGCTGGCCGTCGTCTTCGACATTATACGGAGGCATCCTCCGTTTTCAAGAGCCAGGGAGCGGCACGGACAAGAATGGGATCGCAAACCGCCAAGACAACGCGCAAGCCGCGGGCCGATTCCGTGCGCAATCGCGAAAAGCTGCTCGTCGCTGCGGCCGAGATCTTCCGCAACGGGGGGGCTGGGGCGAGCCTGGAAGGGGTGGCACGCCGCGCCGAGGTCGGGGTCGGCACGCTCTATCGCCACTTTCCCACCCGCGAGGCGTTGTTCGACGCGGTGTATCGCCGCGAGGTCGAGCAGTTGGTCGATTTGGCCGAAGCGCTCGGCGACATGCAGCCGCCGATCGAGGCCCTGCGCCGCTGGCTTCACGCCGCCGTCGGCATGGTCGCGACAAAGAAGGGCATGCTCGCAGCGCTGGCGCTTTCGGCCGACAGCGGCTCGTCCTACCACGCCCAATCCTTCGAGCGCATGACGGCCGCAGCGCGGCCCTTGTTGTCGCGCTCCGTGGCGGCGGGCGACATCCGCGACGATGTTTCGGCCGAGGACGTTTTGTGGGCGATGATCGGCATGTGCCACATGCGCAGCCAGCCCGGTTGGCAGGAGAGTGTCCTGCGGCTCGTCGATGTCTTCGTCGATGGCCTCCGCCGGACGGCAGTGCCCGGTCGCCAGCCGCAGCCGTGACGACAAGCCGAGATCGGCCCCCGCCGGAGCGCCGGTCGGCGCCAAGCTTGTGATCTCATGGGGCTTGGATTAATTCCGGGCCAACCGATTTCGACGACAACGAAAAGACTATGCAGTCATGAGCAAGTTCGACACCAATTACGATTTTCGCCAGGCGGAAGCCGCGCTGATTTCCAGCTGGAAGGACAGCGCGGCCTACAAATGGGACGAGACCTTGCCGGCCGAACTCGACTACGTGATCGACACGCCGCCGCCGACCGTCTCGGGCACGCTGCACGTGGGCCACGTCTACAGCTACACTCAGGCCGACATCATCGCTCGTTTCTTCCGCATGCACGGCCGCAACGTGCTCTATCCGATCGGCTGGGATGACAACGGCCTGCCCACCGAACGTCTGGTCGAGAAGATCAAGAAGGTCCGTGGCGGCAATCTGGCGCGCGAGGAGTTCGTTGCGCTCTGCCGCGAGGTCATTCCCGAATACGAAGAGCAGTTCCGCAGCCTGTTCTCGCGGCTGGCGCTTTCGGTCGACTGGTCGCGCGAATACCAGACCATCTCGGACGAAAGCCGCGCCCTGTCGCAGCTGTCCTTCCTCGATCTCTACGAGAAGGGGCTTCTGGAACGCCGTCTCGATCCGACGCTGTGGGATCCGGCCGACCGGACCGCCATCGCGCAGGCCGAGGTCGACGAGATGGAGCGCGTGGGGCTCCTGAACACGCTCTCCTTCGGGGTCGAGGGCGGTACCGGGGAGGGAAGCTACGTCGAGATCGCTACGACAAGGCCGGAGCTCCTGGCCGGCTGCGGCGCGCTGATGATCCATCCCGACCATCCGCGGGCGGGCGAACTCGTCGGCAAGCGCGCGATCAGCCCGCTCTACGGGGTGCTGGTGCCGATCATCGCCGACGAGAATGTCGATCCGGAAAAGGGCACCGGCGTCGTGATGTGCTGCACTTTCGGCGACATCACCGACATCAACTGGTGGCGCACCCACAAGCTGCCCCTGCGCCTGGCGATCAACGAGGCCGGCCGCATGGTCGACACGCTGGAGATCGGGACCGACGAGTGGCCCTCGGTCGATTCGGATGC
Source organism: Hyphomicrobiales bacterium (assembly GCA_038234195.1). Classification (GTDB taxonomy): domain Bacteria; phylum Pseudomonadota; class Alphaproteobacteria; order Rhizobiales; family Rhizobiaceae; genus Aurantimonas. The sequence goes on from JBBSUS010000270.1 coordinate 2,721, forward strand.
CGCGGCGAAGGTGGTCGAGGCGCTGGCCGGGTTGAAGATCAACCAGGCCCGGGAGACCATCCTCGGCATGCTCAAAGAGAGCGGCGCCCTCAAAGGGCAGGCCGAGACCAACCAGGTGATTCCGATCGCCGAGCGCTCCGGCGCGCCGCTCGAGATCATCGTCACCGCCCAATGGTTCATCAAGACGCTGGACTACAAGGACGAGCTGATCGCCAAGGGCCGCGAGATCAAGTGGCACCCGGAGCACATGCGCCAGCGCTTCGAGAGCTGGGTCAATGGTCTCAAATGGGATTGGGCGATCTCGCGCCAGCGCCATTTCGGCGTGCCGCTGCCGATCTGGTATTCGAAGCGCCCCGGCGAGGAGGGCAAGGTGCTGGTGCCGAGCGCGTCGCAACTGCCGGTCAATCCCTTGACTGACTTGCCGGAAGGCTATTCCGCCGATGAGGTCACGCCGGAAAAGGACGTGTTCGACACCTGGGCGACGTCCTCGGTGTCGCCGCAGCTGGTGACCCGCGCCGTTTCCCCGGAGCGCGGCTACGATCCGGAACTCCATAACCGTCTGTTCCCCATGAGCATGCGCCCGCAAGCCCATGAAATCATTCGAACATGGGCGTTCTATACTATCGTCAAGGCGCTGCATCACCAGCAGGATGTCCCCTGGCGCGACATCTGCATCTCCGGCTGGTGCCTGGCCTCCGACGGTTCGAAGATGTCGAAGTCGAAGGGCAATATCATCGATCCGGTGAAGCTGCTCGACGAGAACGGCGCCGACGTCGTGCGCTACTGGACCGGCACCTCGCGCCTCGGCAACGACACGGTGCTGTCGCCCAACACGCTCAAGCAGGGCAAGCGCCTCGTCAACAAGCTGTGGAACGCCTCCAAGCTGGCCCGCAGCGCTGTCGATCCTTCGAAGCTTCCTGAGGTCTCGCCGCGCGAGGCGGTCGAACAGGGGATCGTCAACCACCCGCTCGACCTCTGGCTCTTCGGCGAGCTCGCGGAGACGGTGGAGAAAGCGACGAAGGCCTTCGAAGCATACGAATATGCCGTCGCCTTCCGGGCGGCGGAGGATTTCTTCTGGGGCTCGTTCTGCGACAATTATCTGGAACTGGTGAAGCATCGTCTGCGGGCGATCAGCGACACGCCGACGGCCGACGAAGTGTCGGCCCAATATACGCTGGCCCACGTCGTGCGGGCGGTGCTGCGGCTGTTTGCGCCGTTGATGCCATACGTTACGGCCGAGATTTCGACCGAATTCGCGCTGCCGGGCGACAGCGCCGACGGGATTCACGCAAGGGGCAACTGGCCGAAGCTTGCCGACCTGCCGCAGCCCGGCAGCGGCCAGCAGCTCGGCGTCGCGGTGATGGATGCGGTGTCGGCCATGCGCAAGGTCAAGTCGTCGCTCGGCGTATCGATCCGAGCTGGCGTATCTCGGATGTATGTCTGGCCGGCCGAAGGCAAGGAGGCAGATCTCCAGGCGCTGCTCGGGCCGGTGACCACGGACATCCTGGAGACCTCCACGGCGAAGGAGATGGTGTTCGCGATCGCGCCGGACGAATTGCCGCGCGCTGCCTCCTTCTCGGAGAACGTGATGGTGGCGCTGGAGATGGAGCAGGCCTGAGGGCGGCCGGAGACGGCCCCTGGGAAGGTTTGACGAAACGGGGGACGCGATGACGACGATCGAAACACTGGCGCTGCAGCCCGCCGTGGCTATCGGGCGTGCCCTGGCGCGCGGCGAGGCAAGCGCCGTGGCGCTCACCGAGCATCTGCTGCGCCAGATCGCCGCGCAGACCTCGCCGGTGTTCCTCGCCGTGACGGGCGATCGCGCTCTGAGCGAGGCAAAGGCGGCCGATGGGCGGATCGCAGCCGGGCGGCCGGTTTCGCCGCTCGACGGCGTGCCGATCG
>JBBSUS010000271.1:0-4620 GCA_038234195.1 Hyphomicrobiales bacterium
ACGCCGCGGCCGCCGTAACGGGCGTGCCATTCGGTCATCAGATTGCGGTCCCAGGCACCGAACTTGCGGGAATCGGAAGCGCAGGCCGTGCCGGCCTCGCCCCAGACGGCGGTATTGCGCACTGAAAGCGTGGCGTTCGCGACCTGCGCGCAGGCCTGTCGCATCGCTCCGGCATGAATGAACCGCCGGCGCACATGCAGCAGTTCCTCGTAGGTGACGTCCGGCCCCGCGGCCGCGATGCGCTTGATGCCGGCATTCGTGCCGAGACCGTAGAGGCACAGAAGCAGACGGCGATCGAGCTTTGAACGCGATAACGCGACACGCGAAGCCGACGTCTCGAAGGCATCCAGAAAGCCGGTATCGAGCGCGGCCTCCTTCAAGACATCGAGCAGTCCCGTCATCGGCCAGCGTCTGACGATCTCTGCCTTTACCGCCGTAAGGCTCGTCGGTTCCGGCGCCGGCTTGAACGGCGTGACGCGAATGCGGTTCTTGCCCCGCCACAGGATGCGAACCTTGTCGTTCCCGGGAAGATCGGTGTTCAGGAGGCGAAGCTCCTCCTCCAGCTCCGTCTTGATCTCGCCGATGAAGGCTTTCGCGTCCGGCGTCAGATTGAGGCTGGAATAATAGGCAGCACGCTTCGTCTCGAAGTCCTTCGGCAGGTCGTCGTCGGGATTGCGATAGCGGTCGGCGCCGACGATCCAGATCTCCTTGGCGCGGATACTCTCACGCAACTGGCTGAGGACACAAAGCTCGTAGCTGATACGATTCACCCGGCCGTCCTTACCGATGACGGCGCCGCGCCATTTGGCAGGAATGACTTCATCGACCGGCACATCCTGCCGGGAAACAAAACGGCGGCCGTCGTCGACCATCGACCTCATCCAGTCGACGGCGTCGACGACAGGGCGCCAGGCCGCGTTGTTGGAGCAAAATCCCAGCACCGAAAGCAGCTTCGGCACCATGCGGCGGTAATGGCTGGCATAGGAACCGCGCATCACCTTGTAGATGCGCCGGTCGAGCGCACCTTGCGCGCGATACTCGTCGACGATCGCCGCCAGCTTTGTCTCACCCGCGACGGGAAAGATCACATCGCAGACACGTCCCGACGGATTATCGATGGCCGCGCCGGCGATATCGACCAGCAGACGCTCCTTCCCGTAGACTTTCTCGATGTCGCGGGCGATGCCGGCGATCACCTTGCGTTTGGAACGCGTCGTGATCCGATGAACCGTCTCGATCAGAAGGTCGATCATGGCGTCGATGATCTTCGACTGCCGCGACATGAGGAACACCGCGTAAAGCCCCAATTGCCGTGCGTGCGGATGACGGCGCATCTCCGAGGCCTTCTCGCCCCCGACCCGTCGCTCAATCTGTTCGATCCATGCCGTTCCGAGCATCGACAAAAGGTCTATCGGCAGGTCGAGCCTTTGGATGAAGGCCAGACGATCCGTGACGGCGATGATGTTGTCGAGCGAGGCCTGCCCCGCATCGCTTTTGATCGAATGAAACCCCGTCTCGTTCTCGGGATCGGCGAGCGAAGCTTCCATCGACGCCTGGGCTTCAGGATGAAGGCGATCGGCGACGCGGCCGAGATAGACATCCAGAAACCGCTGACGTTCCGATCGCGAAAGCCGCTCCAATTCCTTGCGCGACGAAGCAAAGATTTTGCCGTCCCTGCACCAAAGAAACACTTGATCCATCATCGCGCCGACCGTCATGCCCGACGGACAAAGCTCGGTCGATATCCAGGCCGCCAGCGCTTCGCGGTCCGCCGGCTTCATGCGTCGAAAGCCAAGATACCGGAGGATTTCCGCGCGATGGCGCCGGCCCGAACGCCCTGCGAAATCGTAACCGGCAAGACCGCCGCCGCCGAGCTGTTCAACGACATACCCGATCGCATCGCCCGGCACACCGTCGACCGCGTCGGCGAAAAATCCATGCGCCGCAAAGAACTTCAACTGGACAGCGATTCCCGCTCTCGCGATGAGCGGCTTGGTGTTTAAGAACTCGATGTCGGAAAACGACAGGCTCCAGGCGCCGGCCAGTTCCTCAGCTGAAACCCTGACGCCCATTCACCCGCTCCTTGAAAAGCAGGAGTCTCAATGGCAGCCCGTAGCCAAGTCAATCTGACTGGCCACGTTCACTTATCGTTCCGCAAGTTGGCCGTTTTCGCAGCTTCGGGCCGATTGGGCCGATGAACAAGAGCGAACTCGTCGCGGCCGTCGCCGACAAGGCCAATATCGCATCGAAGGACGCCGAAGCTGCTGTCAGCGCCGTCTTCGAAACGATCCAGGCGACGATCGCCAAAGGCGACGACGTTCGCCTTGTCGGCTTTGGCACGTTTGGCGTCTCTCACCGCGCTGCCTCCACGGGCCGTAATCCTTCGACGGGCGCGGAAGTCGACATTGCGGCACGCAACGTCGCGAAATTTTCCGCCGGCAAAGGTCTGAAAGACGCCGTCAATTCCAGATAGAAATAAACCGGGTCGCGCCTTGCCCTGAGCGAAAGCGGGGAGATCGTCACCTTTTCGCTTTGCGAATTTCGCCCCCCATGAACGTAGGCATTACCAACGGGTATCACCCGTTCGACTGGGGAAACTGGCGGTTTTACGTCGGGCGTTGATGAGACCGACATCATGGACAAATGAATAAAAAAGAGGGGAATAACCCCCTCTTTCAGATTACGACATTTTCGCCAGATTACATCGACGATTTTTTCATGGCGTCGCTGACCATGGCATCGGGGTTCGTTTCGCAATAAGTCATCACCGACTTCGACATCGTCGACATGTCGCCACCCGACGACATCGATCCGGAACCGTCAGCGGCGCCCGATTTCATCGAGCTTTTGCTGTCCGACGCCATCTTGTCCTTGGTCCCGGACGCGGAACTTCCCGATGCAGCTGCATCGGATGAACCGGATTTCATCGAGCCGCTCTTGTCAGATGACATCGAACTGGAGTCCGCGCCCATGGAAGTCTGCATGGTCTGAAGCGCCTTCTCCTGACCGCTCGAATCCATTGCCGAAAAGTCTTTGCAAGTCATCGTCGACGAGGCATCCGATGCGGACGGTATGGCGCCGGCTCCGGTCCCCGAGCCGGAAGTCGCCTGGGCGAAGGACGGCGTTGCGAACAGGGCGGTGGTCAGCGCCAGCGATACGATCAAATGTTTCATGGCATTTTCTCCCATTGGCGGACTGCGACAGCAGCTGCCTGCAGAAAACCGTCGGCGAATTTATCGGTTCCCTAACTACCGATTTGCAAAGGGCATTTTCCGGTGAGGCATGTGAAGTAGACGCAAACCGCAATTCTCGATTGCATCTTATGCGGGCTGTCCTAGAACTCCAGCGGTGATTCGATGTCGGAACGAAGAACGGCTGAGAAAGCGCTATCCTCTGCTTTCATTAACATTCCCCAAGACCCGTAGGGTCCCGAAAGATTGGCGACGCCATCCCAATCTGGTCGGTCGACAGTCGGGCACCGAATAACGCCCGCGCGATCTGTCTCGTTTGTAACCGAAATGATATGTTCGATCCGATATAACGATACCGTGAGATTTCCCAGCCGGATTGGAGGTTAGGTGCAAAACGTCGACCCGTCAGACACAGAGATGCTGATTGATCCGGCCGTCCCCTCACCTCACCCTTCTGCCTTCAAAGCCATCCAGGAACAGTCGATCGACGGCGTCATGATGCTGGAGAGCGTCCGCGATCCTGACCATGCGATCGTCGACTTTCGCTGGTCCTATGCCAACGAGGCCGCGGCCCGGATCGTCGGCCGTCCCCGTGAGTGGTTCGTCGGCCGGTCCCTTCTCGGCGAAATGCCCGGCAACAAGGATGACGGCCTATTCGATGCCTATGTCGGGGTAGCCGAAACCGGCGAGCCGTGGACGAGCGAGCTGAGCTACGCTCGCGACGGCCTCGACATCTTCATCCGCATCGTCGCCGTCAAGATCGAGTACGGCTTTGCCGTTAGTTTCGTCGATCTCAGCGAGCGACGACGCACGGAGTCCGAGATCGTCCGAAGCGGTCAACGATTTCGCGCCGCCGTCGACGCCGTCGACGGCGTTCTTTGGACCAACAACGCCGCCGGCGAGATGCTGGGCGAACAGCCCGCCTGGGCAGCGCTCACAGGTCAGACGCAGGACGAGTATCAAAGCTATGGATGGTCGAAAGCCATCCATCCCGACGACGCGCAACCGACCATCGACGCATGGACCGCCGCGGTCGCCGATCGGCGCCCGTTCGAGTTCGAACACCGTGTCAAACGCCGAGACGGTGCGTGGCGTGACTGTTTCGTGCGCGCGATGCCGATATTCAAGGAAGACGGCATGCTCGCGGAATGGGTTGGCGTCCACAGCGACGTCACCGATCAACGCACAGCGGAGCGCAGACTTGTCGACTTTGCTGCGACGCTCGAAGAAGAGGTTGCCGCCGCAACGCAGGAGCTTCGCGTGCGTGAAGCCCGCATGCGGTCGATCTTCGAAACGAGCCACCAGTATTTTGCCGAACTCTCGCCGGACGGCACGCTTCTCGACGCCAATGAGACCGCACTGGCCGGGATAGGCCATGATTTGTCAGACGTCGTGGGATTGCCTTTTTGGGCAACGCCCTGGTTCAGCG
>JBBSUS010000272.1:0-4618 GCA_038234195.1 Hyphomicrobiales bacterium
CACCAGCCCGGCGCCGTCGTCCGTTTCCCAGATCAAGCCGAGCGTTCGCAGATCGTCCGGCGACATGCGTCGACGATCGATGTGCCTGCGATCATCCTTGCGGCGTCGGTCGAGACGCACACGCCGGGAGTCGAACGGGCGTGTGGCCGGTCCCGAGGAAGCGGGGTGCAGTGGCTCAAGAAGAGACGGCGGATCTGCTAATGGCCTGATCCTTCGGCCTTTCGCCCCGTCCGGCCATGCGGAAATCTTCGGCGTTTCGATCGCGACGACACCGTTTCGCGATTGGATGACCCGGTCGATCGTCGCGTGACACCCGGGAAACATTTCGGCGAGCGCCGCCAACGCGTCGGACCAAAGGGAAGGGCAAGTCGATGCGAGTGCTAGTTTCTCGCAACACAAGTCGAGACGTCCGGGAAGCCGGAGAACTGTCATCGCGTTCCATTATTCTGCCACAATTCATTCTGCCATCGATCGCAACAATTGGCAATATCGGAGTGCGGTGTTGCTCGCGGCATCCGGTATCGACCGAACAGGTTCGTGCTTGAAGGGCCTCAATACGCTTCCAAGTCGTGCTTTGACCGCCGTATTGATGAAAGCATCATCGATATGCTGCGCTACGATAAATTGAATGGGCGCCCACGCCTCTCGAAACGTCGAAGACAGGGATCAATGACGAAGTTCTTCGGCGCCTATCGTTGCGATACGATCGCTTCCGTACGGTCGACGACGCCGCAGGCGACCGCAACGCCTGTCGTTGGCAGCGAGCGAGAACGCTTTTTCCCAGCCTTCGATTGACGACCGCTGGATGGACATAGGCTGACTTCACTGTGCGTGATCGGTGCTTGCCAGCCGCGAGCGACTTGCCTATACACGCAACGTCCAAAGCGAACCGGCCGGCAGGGCATGCCGTGGCGGTTCTAAATGCTATCGTGACCCTTTTCGTGACATCTCGAAAAGACGCCTCCGAACCGGCGGGCGATTGGTCGCGATCCTCACCAAGGAGAGCAAAATGCCCAAGATGAAGACGAAGGCGAGCGCCAAGAAGCGCTTCCGATTCACGGCGACAGGCCGGGTAAAGGCCGGCGCCGCCGGCAAGCGCCACGGCATGATCAAACGCTCCAACGACTTTCTTCGCGACACGCGCGGCACGATGATTTTGTCGAAGCCCGATGAGCGGATCGTCAAGACGTACATGCCCTACTACCGCTGAAACGCGACGTAAGGCACAACGGAATTCAAGGAGCTAGATCATGGCACGAGTGAAACGGGGCGTGACGTCCCACGCCAAGCACAAGAAGGTTCTCAAGCAGGCCAAGGGTTTTTACGGCCGCCGCAAGAACACCATCCGCACCGCCAAGGCCGCCGTCGACCGGTCGAAGCAGTATGCGACCCGCGATCGGCGGGTGAAGAAGCGCAATTTCCGCGCCCTCTGGGTTCAGCGCATCAATGCGGCCGTGCGCGAGCATGGCCTGACCTACGGTCGCTTCATCGACGGCCTGAACAAGGCCGGGATCGAGGTCGACCGCAAGGTGCTCTCGGATATCGCGATCCACGAGCCCGAAGCGTTCGCGGTCCTGTGCGACCAGGCAAGAGCTGCCCTCGCCTATCTCAAGGACGCCGGCTTCGAAGGCGCCTATGAGCGGGCCGTCGGCGAGACCCGCGCCGCCTGATCTCAGCATCGGCTGGCGTGAGCCATTGACGGACCCGCGTCGGCCGGAAGGCTCACGCGGGTCTTTTCGTATAAATGGCGGAAAAGGTCTCGAAGGCGTCGCTGCCGGGACGGGGCGTTGGATCGTGATCGTCCGGGCCGTCGCTCGACCCGCCGCGATGGGATCAGGTGACGGATTGGGGCCGGTACGGATACCGAGGGCCGCGCATTGCAGGCCTCCGTTGCCCCTGCTCGTCGCGCTGCCGGTCGTGGCGCCGGGTCGATCATTATAGACAATCGAGGAAATCGTAGTGATGTCCGTAATCGAGACGATCGAAGCAGAGACGACCACAGCCATCGCCGCTGCCTCGGACGAGGCCGCGCTGGAGGCTATTCGGCTTGCCGAACTCGGCAAGAAGGGCCGTATTTCCGATCTGCTGAAAGGCCTCGGCAGAATGGACCCGGACGAGCGTCGCGAGGTCTGCCCACTGCTCAACGGGTTGCGCGACCGGGTCAAGTCGGCGATCGCGTCGCGTCGTTCCGACTTGGCAGAGGCGGCGATCGACGCGCGGCTGCAGTCCGAAAAGGTCGACGTGTCGCTTCCGGTGAGGGCGAGTCCGGCGGCGCGGGGCCGGATTCACCCGATCAGCCAGGTTATCGACGAAATCACCGCGATCTTTGCCGACATGGGTTTCTCGATCGCCGAAGGCCCCGACATCGAAACAGACTACTACAACTTCACGGCGCTGAATTTCCCCGAAGGACACCCAGCGCGCGAGATGCATGACACCTTCTTCCTGAAGCCGGACGCCAAGGGCGAGCGCAAGGTGCTGCGCACGCATACCTCGCCGGTGCAGATCCGAACGATGGAAACCCAGGAGCCGCCGATCCGCATCGTCATTCCGGGCAAGACCTATCGCCAGGATTCCGACGCGACCCACACGCCGATGTTTCATCAGGTCGAAGGTCTCGTCGTCGACAAGACGGCGAATGTCGCGAACCTGAAATGGGTGCTCGAAGAGTTCTGCAAGGCATTCTTCGAGGTGCCATCGCTCAATATGCGGTTCCGGCCGTCCTATTTCCCCTTCACCGAGCCTTCGATGGAGGTCGACATCCAGTGCGATCGTTCGCAACCGGGCGAAGTCCGTTTTGGCGAGGGCAGCGACTGGATGGAGATTCTGGGCTGCGGCATGGTCCATCCGAACGTGCTGCGCGCGGGCGGGCTCGACCCCGAAGTGTACCAGGGTTTTGCGTGGGGCATGGGCATCGATCGGATTGCCATGCTGAAATACGGCATGCCCGATCTGCGCGCCTTTTTCGACGCCGATATACGCTGGCTGAAGCATTACGGCTTTCGCCCGCTGGACATGCCGACGCTGTTCGGTGGGCTGAGCAACTGATTCTGCAAGGCTGTCAGCCGTCTTCGCGGGGCGTGTCGAACACGCGCTGCCGCGCGACGCCATTGACGGCGGCATGGGTAGGACTGAAAAGACCCCACGGCGCGATTGCCCTTCGACGAGCGCAATCGGCCAACTTTCGCGAACGACAAGGATTGCCATGTCCGCTCGAATGATCGTCCTTGAAACCATCGCAGTGATCGTCGGCGCCGTCATAGGGCTTCTGGTCGTCGACATCTTCGCCTGGGCATTCTTCAACACCGCCATATTCGGCATGGTCGCCTCGATCGGTCGCTGGATCGTGATCCTCTTCACGGTCGCGCTCTTCGCCTTCTATTATCGCCAGATGCCGCCGACCGCCGCTGCGATCGCGTCTTTCTTCACCGGCGTCGGTTTGCCCTTGATCGCTGAGAAGATCATCTTCGGATCATCCCTGCCGATGGGCTCGCTGCTCTTCCTTTTCGTGGTCTTTGCCGTCGTCGCGCTCTTCACCTATCGCTTCGTCCACGCCAACGCGGTCGTGGGCACCGTCGCCACCGACGTGGCAGGCCCAGACGACACGCGGCACCGATGAGGTCGCAAGACAAGGACCGCACCGGCGCCATGCTGCGCAACGGTTGGGTGATGTCGTCGAGAGCCGCCCGCACCCCTGCCATTCTTCGAACCGCTGAAACCGAGATCCGATGAAACTGACATTGTCCTGGTTGAAGGACCACCTCGATACCGACGCGTCGCTCGACGAGATCTGCCGTACGCTGACGATGATCGGCCTCGAAGTCGAGGCCGTCGACGATCGGGCGGCCTTCGCGCCCTTCCGGATCGCCCGGGTCGTCGAGGCCAGGCCCCATCCGGATGCGGACCGGCTGAAGGTGCTGAGCGTCGATGCCGGGCCGGACGTCAACGACGGCAAGCCTCTGCAGATCGTCTGCGGCGCGCCCAACGCGCGCACAGGTCTCGTCGGCGTTCTGGCCTTGCCGGGCACCTACGTGCCGGGAATCGATACGACCCTGTCGGTCGGCAATATACGTGGCGTGGCATCCAACGGCATGATGTGCTCCGAGCGCGAACTCGAGCTTTCCGACGCCCATGACGGGATCATCGACCTGCCGCCCGATGCGCCCGTGGGCACGCGCTATGCCGATTACGCCGATCTTGCCGACCCTGTGATCGAGATCAACCTGACGCCGAACCACCCCGAGGCCACCGGAATCTTCGGCATTGCCCGCGATCTGGCGGCGGCCGGGATAGGAACCCTGCGGGAACAGCCGATCGAGACGATCGAGGGTGAAGGGGACTGCCCGGTCGCGGTCGATGTCACCAGCGCGACCTGCACCGGCTTTTCGCTTCGTCAGGTTTCGGGTGTCGCCAATGGCGCGTCGCCGAGTTGGATGCAGAAACGCCTGCGGGCGATCGGCCTTCGTCCGATCAATGCCCTCGTCGACATCACCAATTACCTGACCTTCGATCGCGGACGCCCGCTTCATGTCTTCGACGCGCGCAAGGTGACCGGCGATCTCGTCGTTCGCGACGCGAAGGCCGGTGAGGACATCCTCGCGCTCGACGGGAAAATCTA